>JACMKW010000189.1 GCA_014379885.1 Rhizobacter sp. | reverse complement strand
CGGCCACGCTGTGCCTTGCCGTGCCGGCGTGGCTGTGGTGGCCCGAGCACATGCCATCGGCTCACGGCTGGTTTTTCGCGTTGGTGCTGGCCGTGGCATGCACGGGCCTGGCCTACCTGATGTACTTCCGCCTGATCGCCCATGTGGGCCCGGCCAATGCCATCTCAGTCACCTTTCTGATCCCGGTGTTTGCGGTGGTGTGGGGCGGAATGTTTCTGAATGAAAGCATTAGCTTGGTGATGGCCCTGGGCTGCGCCGTGGTCCTGTTGGGCACCAGCCTGGCCACCGGGGTGTTGAAACCGCCCAAGCTTGGTGCGCGGGCACGATCTTCTGAAAATTAGGCTGGGAGCACCCTGCGGTTTTCCCTTTAGTTGCTGTGCCGGTTTGCCGATAGTTCAGGGGGTCGGGTTTTGCGCCCGGCGGCCCGGAAACAGTTTGCACTTGCCGAACACAGCAATGAGCAGGCCCAGACCGACTACGAAGCCGTGTTCTGGCGCAACCTGATCACCTCTGTGATCGTGGTGGTGGCGGCCGGCGTGTTCGCCTGGATGTTGATCCAGCGCATCGTGCGGGGCATTTCCCAAGCGGTGAAAGTGGCGGAGACCGTGGCCTCGGGCAACCTGAGCTCACGCATCGAAGTGACCAGCACAGACGAAACCGGCCAACTGATGGCCGCCCTCAACCGCATGAATGAGTGCCTGGTGACCCTCGTCGGCCAGGTGCGCAACAGCGCAGACTCCATCGCCACCGGATCGGCAGAAATCGCAACCGGCAACGCCGACCTGAGCCAACGCACCGAAGAGCAGGCCAGCAACCTGCAACAAACAGCCGCGTCGATGGAAGAGATCACCGCCACCGTCAAACAAAGCGCCGACACCGCACGGCAGGCCACACAACTTGCCGGCAGCGCCTCGGCAGCCGCCAGCCAAGGCGGTGTGGTGGTGGGCCAGGTGATCAGCACCATGGAAGACATCAGCGCCAGCTCGCGCAAGATCTCCGACATCATCAGCGTGATCGACGGCATCGCTTTCCAGACCAACATCCTGGCGCTGAACGCTGCGGTGGAAGCGGCGCGCGCCGGTGAACAAGGCCGCGGCTTCGCCGTGGTGGCCGGTGAGGTGCGCACCCTGGCCCAACGCAGCGCACAAGCGGCCAAAGAGATCAAGAGCCTGATCGGCGAAAGCGTTGAGAAGGTGGAAAACGGCTCGCGCCAAGTTGTGGATGCCGGCAAGAGCATGGACCAGATCGTCACCCACGTGAAGCGCGTGACAGATCTAATCGGCGAGATCAGCAGCGCCGCCGTGGAGCAAAGCCAGGGCATCGGCCAGATCGGCGATGCCGTGCAACAACTCGATCAGGTGACGCAGCAGAACGCCGCGCTGGTGGAGGAATCGGCCGCCGCGGCTGAAAGCCTCAAGCACCAGGCAGCCGCCTTGGCGCAAACCGTGGCCGTGTTCAAGCTGGCTTGACGGCCAGCAAGCGCTTCAGATCGGCCATGAAACGCTCGAGGTCGAGCGGTTTGGTCCAGTAGTCAAAAGCACCGCAGCTGCGCGCCAGCGCCACCTCGTTTGGCATGGCGCTGGCCGACAGTGCAACCACCCGGATGTCTTGGGTGATCGGGTCGGCACGCAAAGCCCGCAGCACCTGCGGCCCATCCATGTCAGGCAGACGCATGTCGAGCAGCACCAGATCGGGATGCAATGCTCGCGCGAGCTCAATGCCGCGCAGCCCGTCCTCGGCCTGCACAAGCCGAACCCCTGACCAGCCCAGCAGCAGTTGCTCCACCAACAAGAGATTGATGGGGTTGTCTTCGATGTACAGAACAACGCCCTGGGGCGAATCTGCCGTGGTGTCACCTGCTGCCCCGGTCACGCTGGCATCAAGCTCGCCGCGCACCGAAAGGGCATCGCCTTGCTTCAGCGTGACCTTCACGGTGGTGCCGCGGCCGGCCTCGCTTTCAATCTCCAGGCTGCCCTCCATCAGCGTCACCAGCTGGCGTGTCAACACCAGGCCGATGCCCGTGCCTTCGATGGCGCTGTTCTCGCGGCCCAGCCGGTTGAAGGGTTCGAACAGCCGATCGAGTTGCGCGGGTGTCATGCCCAGGCCGGTGTCGGCGATCTGCACCAGCGCACACCCACCCTCGGCTTGCACGTCGATTCGCACCGATCCTTTCGGACGGTTGTATTTGACGGCGTTGCTCAGCAGATTGAGCATGACCTGGCGCAGGCGCAGCGGGTCACCCTGCACGATCGCTGGCGGCCCGAGCCGGTAGGCGGTCTCCAGCAGGATGCCGGCGCTGTCAGCCTGCGAGCGCACGAAATCGAGCACCTCGTCCAGCAAGCCGGAGAGATCCACACCCCGCGACTCCACCTGCAGGTGGCCCGACTCGATGCGCGAGACATCGAGCACGTCGTTGATCAGCGCGAGAAGGTGCCAGCCGGCCTGGCGGATCGACTCCACCCGCGCACGCTGGCGGTCGGTGAGAGGTTCCTGCGCATCTGACTGCAACAGCTGCGAGAAGCCCAACACCGCGTTCAGCGGCGTGCGCAACTCGTGACTCATGCGCGAAAGGAAATCGGTCTTGGCGCTGCTCGACGCTTCGGCGTCAAACTGGGCTCGCTCGGCCTGCTCGCGGCGCTTGCGTTCGGTGATGTCGAGGCTCACGGTCAGCCGGCACGGCTCACCTTGATAGTCGATCAACTCGGCGCTGGTGAGCAGATCAACCTCTGCCCCGCGGCCGGCGCGCACGCGCGCTTCGAACTCGTGCACCGAATGTTTCGCGTCGAGCTCGGCATCGAAGCGCGCGCGGTCTGCTGGCGAGAAGCCCATCCCCATGTTGGCCATTGATTGGCCAACCATTGCTTCAGGGGACATGCAGTAGCGATTGCCACAGGTGGCGTTGGCTTCGATCACCAGGCCGGTCTTGCGCGAGACCAGCAGAATCGCCACCGGCATCAGGTTGAACACCCTGCGCAAGCGCGCATAGCCGGCTTCAACCTCCTGCTCGGCGAGCACACGGGCAGCATCGCGGTCGATGTTGTCGAGCGCAAACGAAATGTCGCTGGTCATTTCGTCGAGCAGCCGGATGCGCGCATCGTCGAAGAAGGCCACTTCGCCGACATACAGATTCAAGCTTCCGACAACGATGCCGCCACGCCGGATCGGGAACGCGCCCATCGCCCGAACCCCTTGCTGCAAGGCGCGCTCATGCAACGCGGTGGTTCGTTCGTCGTTGAGGTAGTCGTTGCTGACAACGTGCACACCTTGACGCAGTGATTGCGCCACGGGCAGGGTGGACATCGGCCCGTCGGTTTCCAGCTTCAGCAAGATGCCCGACAGCAGCTCTTCCGCCGGCCCGGCCGACCCCATGACCACACAATGATCGCCATCGAGCTGCAGCACGAAGGCGACACGGGCCAGCTCGGTGTCCACACAGATGCGGCAGATTTCTTCGAACAATGTTTTCTCGTCACGCACGCGCACGATCATCTGGTTGGTGCGCGACAAGGCGGCGTAACAACGGGCCTGGCGCTGGGCTGCGTCTTCGCCCGCCCGGCGCTCACGCACGTAGCGCAAGCCCACTGCCCAGGCCAGCCCTACGCCGAGCGCCAAGGCCAGGGCGAGCGGTGCGAGCAAGCCCCAAACCGCCGCCCGATATGTGCCGTGGCTGGCTTCGGTCTCGGCGGCTGCTTCCGCGGCCTGCACCGCGACCAGGCGATCGAAAACCGAATTCAAGGGCTGCGATACGGCGTAATGGTCGCGCGCCATGAAAGCGCGCAAACCATCGAGGTCTCGCTGCGCCAACAGCCTGACGAGCTTGTCGTGCAGCGCCTGTGCGCGCTCAAGCAGGGGCTCGGCCTCGGCAATCAGCAACTTCTCTTGCGGCACCAGGTAAGTGGTTTTGTAGCGTGCCCACTGCGCGCGCGCTTCAAGGTGGGTGCGCTCCAGCTCGGCCTGGGCTGCCAGGGCGTCGAGATGGCCGTCACGCACCTGCTGCACCACATTCGGCATGGTCTTGAGGTAGGCATCGGCCACGGAGCGCAGTTGCAGCAGCGGAATCACACGGTCGGCGTACACCGTTTGCACGGAGAGCGTCACGCCGCGCAGCTGGAAGAGTGCAAAGCCAGCCGCCGCAGCCATGGAGACCAGCAGGAGCGCAATCAACAAGGTGAGCCGCGTGCGAACGCTGAGATCGGTCATGGTGCGTGGGCTGGGATAACGTTATAAGGCAGGCTCGGCCATCTTGATACCTGCCGTCGCATGGCGACGCACGCGGCGCCATAGATAAAAGGCAATGCTCAGGTTCAAGGCGTTCCATGCCAGGCCATTGATGAATGCCGCGTGGTACGTGCCGGTCAGGTCGAACACCTTGCCCGACATCCAGCCGCCCAGTGCCATGCCCAGCAGCGTGAACATCAGCACCGTGCCGACACGCGCACCGGCCTCGGCAGGCGGGAAGTGCTCGCGCACGATGATGGCGTACGAGGGCACGATGCCGCCCTGGAACAGGCCGAACAGCGCCGAGATCACATAGAGCGAAACGAGCCCATCGAACGGCAGGAAGAGCAGCAGCGCCAGCCCCTGCAACACCGAACCGAGCAGCAGCGTGCGCAAGCCACCAATGCGGTCGCAAATAAAACCCGAGACCAAGCGGCTCACGATGCCGCAGGCCAGCATCAGCGACAGCATCTCGGCGCCGCGCGCCGCGCCGTAGCCCAGGTCGCCGCAATAGGCCACGATGTGCACTTGCGGCATCGACATCGCCACACAACAGGCCACACCCGCCACGCACAACAACACCTGGGCATGGCCCATCGACATGCCAAACGGCCGCGCTGCAATGACAGGCGCTCCCGCTGCCAGCACACCTGCCACTGCGCGGGGGGGTCTGGGCCGCATCAGCAGCGCCAGCAAGGGAATGGTGACTGCGCAAAAAGCGCCGAGCCCGAAGTAGGTATGGCGCCAGCCCACGCTTTCGATGAAGTGCTGAACGACGGGCGGCCAGATCGCCCCCGCCAGGTAGTTGCCGCTGGCACAGATGGCCACCGCGATGCCGCGCCGCCGCACAAACCACAACGAGGTGTCGGCGACCAGCGGCGCGAACGTGGCCGAACTGCCCAACAAACCCAGCAGCACACCATGCGCCGCACTGAAGAGCCAGATGTTGCTGGCCGAACCCGCGGCCACGAAGCCCGTGCCCAGGCCGGCCGCTCCAATGAGCACCGGCACCATCACACCGAAACGATCGGCCAAGCGCCCCATCAAGATGCCGCCCACGCCGAAGCCGATCATCATCGCCGTGTAAGGCAGCGACGCATCGGCACGCGCCACACCGAACTCGGCCTGCACCGAGGGCAGCACCACCGCCACCACGTACATGCCCCCGCTGCCAATGGTCATGAGCGCCAGCGTGACCATCAAACGCGTCCAGGCGTAACGGGAGTCGGCGGCGTGTTCGGGCATGTGAGTGAGACGTGGCAACAACTTGGAGCTTGAACGCGGTAAGAGTTGGCGGCTACACGGGCAGCAGCCTATGGGACGAGCCCCGGTTTGGTGATGTAATGAGCGGCCTCGGGCCTTTGCCAGTGGCGTTCCTTTCGGACACACGCTGTCATGCCCGTTGTAGCAGTGATCAATCGTAAAGGTGGAAGCGGCAAGAGCACGCTGGCCACCCACCTCGCCGCTTACTGCGCCCACAGCGGCATCCCGGTGATGCTGGGTGATGTCGACAAGCAGCAGTCCACCCAGGCTTGGCTGCGTCTTCGCGCCGCACAGACGGTGTCCACACTCTCACCCATCGTTGGCTGGACGGTCGACCCCAAGAGCGTGCTGCGCGCACCGCCCGGCATCTCCCATGTGGTGCTCGACACACCGGGCGGCCTGCGTGGCTTCGACCTGGCACGTGTGGTGATGTTTGCCGACGTGATTCTGATGCCGGTGTGCAACTCGGTGTTCGACCGCGAATCCGCCGCTGACTGCTACGCCGAACTGATGACGCTGCCCCGCGTGAGCAGCGGCCGCTGCCAGGTGGCTGCTGTGGGCATGCGCCTGGACGCCCGCACCAAGGCCGATGAAGTGCTCAAGGAATGGGCCGATAAACTGAAGCTGCCCTTCATTGGCGTGCTGCGCGAAACCCAGGGCTACGTGCGCTGCATCGAGCGCGGCCTCACCTTGTTCGACATGCCCGCCGCGAAGGTGGAGGCCGATCTGGCGCAGTGGAAACCCATCCTCAATTGGCTCGCGCCGGTGCTGCGGCCCGCACCGGCGGCTGAACCCGTCAAACCCGCGGCTTCACTCGCACCTGCCGCGAATGGCTCTCGCTTCGACAGCCTCAAGCCGGCTCAGTCCTCCTTGCTGGTGTACGGCAAAGCCGACGCAAGCCCCAAACGCCCGGCCGCACCACCTGTGCCCGCCGCAGCACCCCAGCGGCCCAACGTGGTCAACCGCTTGGGCAGCTTGCTTGAATCGTGGGGCGTGTCGCGCTTCTTGCAGCGCTGAAACAGCCCCCCCCCGCTCAGGTCAGCAGCATGACGGCCACGGCCAGACCCATCAGGCCGGTGGCGGCCCAGCCAAAAACACGGTGACGCCGGCTCATGGTGAGCGCACCCATGATGCGCGGTGACTGCCCGATCCACATCATCACCACCATGATCGGCACCGAGATCACGCCGTTCACCACCGCGCTCCACACCAGCGCCTTGATAGGGTCGACCTCGAACACGCTCACCAGCGTGCCGATCACGGTGGCCACGATGATGATGGTGTAGAAGCCACGCGCCTCGCGAAAGCCACGCGACAGGCCGGCCTTCCAGCCGAACACCTCGCTCACCGCATACGCCGCCGAACCCGCCAGGATGGGCACCGCGAGCAAACCGGTGCCGATGATGCCCAGCGCAAACACCGCAAAGGCGAACTCGCCCGCCACCGGCCGCAAGGCTTCGGCCGCCTGTGACGAGGTCTGGATGTTGGTGATGCCCTTCAGGTTGAGCGTGACCGCCGTCGCAACCACGATGCACAGCGCCACCGCGTTGGAAAGAATCATCCCCACGTAGGTGTCTTGCTTGATGCGGCCCAGGTGTTCCGCGGCGTATTCGGGGTGAGAGCGCAAACTGGCTGCCTCGGGGCGGCGATGGTTGTCTTCCACTTCCTGCGCGGCTTGCCAGAAGAAGAGGTAGGGGCTGATGGTCGTGCCGAGCACGGCCACCACCATCGACGCGTATTCAGCGCGCGTGACACCCGGTGGGAAGTACGCCCACGGCGCCGCGCCCTCGGCGATCACCTGCCGCCACGGCACCGAGACCGACAAGATAACCGCCACATACGAAAACAGCGCAAGCGTCAGCCACTTCAGGATGCGAACCGTGCGCTCGTACGAGAAGTACACCTGCCCGGCAATCGACACCACGCCCAAGCCGATGACATAAGGCACCACATGCCCACCGGCCAGCAGCCGCACGGCCTCGCCCATGGCGCCAATGTCGGCGGCGATGTTGATGGTGTTGGCCACCACCAGCAGGCCCACGAGCAGCAGCGTGAGCCACCTCGGGCAGACCTTCGCGATATTGGCGCCCAGGCCTTCGCCAGTCACCCAGCCGATGCGTGCCGACAGCATCTGGATGCCGATCATCAGGGGCGTGGTGAGCAGCAGCGTCCAGACGAGGCCAAAACGAAACTGCGAGCCAGCCTGCGAGTAGGTGGCGATGCCGCTCGGGTCATCGTCAGCAGCGCCCGTGATCAAGCCCGGCCCCAACCGGCGAGCAAAGTCGTTCAGCCTGGGAGTGCTCATTCGGTGCTTCACCGATTGCAAGGTCAGAAATGGAAAAAGCCGTTGCAGGTCAATGACTCACAACGGCTTCTCTTTTCGTTTGGCGGAGTGGACGGGGCTCGAACCCGCGACCCCCGGCGTGACAGGCCGGTATTCTAACCAACTGAACTACCACTCCATGGTGGCTTCCACTGCTCGGAGGCCGAAGCCTCTTCACTGCGCAAGCGCCACCGAACTTGGCGTCCCCTAGGGGATTCGAACCCCTGTAGCCACCGTGAAAGGGTGGTGTCCTAGGCCTCTAGACGAAGGGGACTCAATCCTTCAATACTTGAACTGCGCGCCGCCGCAAACTGTTGAGGTTCTTGGTGGAGGTAAGCGGGATCGAACCGCTGACCTCTTGCATGCCATGCAAGCGCTCTCCCAGCTGAGCTATACCCCCGCGCTGTTCAAGCGAGACTGCGATTATAGACAGATTTTCAGACGCTCTGCAAACGCAGCAACACTGTCTCTCTGGAGAAAAGCTCGAGTACCGCGTCGATCGAAGGGGTCTGTGCACGACCACACACCAGAACGCGCAAGGCATGGGCCAGCTGTGGCATCTTCAAACCGTGCGCGGCCAGCGTTTCCTTGACCGCTGCGCTCAATGCGGACTTGTTCCAATCGGCTGCGGCGAGCTTGTCGCGCAGTGTTTGCAGCGCCGGCTTGACGGCGTCGGTGACGTGAGCGGCCAGGTCTTCAGCGCTGGGCGAAACCTGTGCGACGAAGTACATGCCCAGCCAATCGGCCAGCTCGACCAGCGTGGCGCAGCGGTCCTTGAACAGCGCGCACATGCGGGCGAGCCGTTCGTCTGCTGCGGCGGTGATGCGGCGGCGCGCCAGATGCAGGGCGACGTGAGCAGCCAAGTCGGCATCAGGCATGGCCTTGATGTACTGCGCATTGACCCAGTTGAGTTTGGTGGCATCCCACTGCGCCGGGCTCTTGGCCAAATGGTGGCCATCGAACCAGGCGATCAGCTGCTCGCGTGAGAACAACTCATCGTCACCGTGGCTCCACCCGAGGCGCGACAGGTAGTTGACCATCGCGTCGGGCAGGTAGCCGGCCAATTCATAGTCCATCACGCTCACCGCACCGTGGCGCTTGGAGAGCTTGTCGCCATCGGGCCCGAGGATCATCGGCACGTGGCCGTACTCCGGCAGGGCCGCGCCCAGCGCACGCAGGATGTTGATCTGGCGCGGCGTGTTGTTGACGTGGTCGTCGCCACGAATGACGTGCGTGATCTGCATGTCGAGGTCATCAACGACCACGCAGAAGTTGTAGGTTGGGGTTCCGTCGGGTCGCGCGATGATCAGGTCATCAAGCTCGCGGTTGCTGATGGTGATGGGGCCTTTGACGAGGTCGTTCCATGTCACGTCGCCGCCGACAGGGTTGCGAAAACGCGTGACTGCGGGCAAGCCCGCCGGCGCCGGTGGCAAGGTCTTGCCGGGCTCGGGGCGCCAACGCCCGTCGTAGCGCGGCTTTTCTCCACGCGCGCGCTGCGCCTCGCGCATGGCGTCGAGTTCGGCCGGCGTGCAGTAACAGAGATACGCCGAGCTTTCGGCAATCATCTTGGCAATGACTTCGCGGTAGCGATCCAGCCGCTGCATTTGGTAGAACGGGCCTTCGTCGTATCCCAACTCCAGCCAGTTCATTGCGGCAATGATCTGGTCAACCGCCTCCTGCGTGGAACGGGCCACATCGGTGTCTTCGATGCGGAGAATGAAGTCGCCACCGAAGTGGCGTGCAAATGCCCACGAGAACAGCGCGGTGCGGGCCGTCCCCAGGTGCAGGAAACCGGTGGGCGACGGGGCGATGCGGGTACGGATCTTTTTCGTCATGCGTTTCGGGTGAAGTTCTTCAGAGCGTTGACAGGCCGCGCAGCAAATCGGCCTTCAGGTCTTCGACATCGTCGAGGCCCACTGCGACGCGGATCATGCCTTGCGTGATGCCGGCTGCCTGGCGCTGCACTTCAGTGAGCCGGCCATGCGAGGTGCTCGCTGGGTGGGTGATGGTGGTCTTGGTGTCGCCGAGATTGGCAGTGATGGAGCACACCTGGGTGCTGTCGATCACGTGGAATGCGCCGGTGCGCTCGCCCTTCACGATGAACGACACCACCGCCGCACCCAGGCCCGATTGCTGGGCCATCGCGAGTTCGTGTTGGGGATGGGAGCGCAGGCCGGGGTAGAACACACGCTCGATATGAGGCTGCTGCTCAAGCCAGGTGGCGAGTTGCATAGCGCGCTCCGACTGGGCACGCATGCGGATGTCAAGCGTCTCCAGACCCTTGAGCACCACCCAGGCATTGAAAGGCGACAGCGACATGCCTGCGCTGCGCATCACCGGCACGAACTTCTCGTTGATGAGTTGTTCGCGGCCGCAGATGGCGCCGGCGATCACGCGGCCCTGCCCATCCAGATACTTGGTGCCGGAATGGATGACCAAATCAGCACCGAACTCCACGGGGCGCTGCAATGCGGGCGAGCAGAAGCAGTTGTCAACAGCGAGCAGCGCACCCGCTTCTTGCGCCACGGCCGAGAGCGCGCGTATGTCGCAGACCTCGGTCAACGGGTTGGTGGGTGACTCGGCAAACAGCAGCTTGGTATTGGGCCGAACCGCCTGGTGCCAAGCATCTACGTCGGTCTGTGAAACAAAGGTCGTCTCCACGCCGAACTTGCCGAACTCGCGGCTGAACAACATGATGGTCGAGCCGAACACGCTTTGCGAACACACCACGTGGTCGCCCGCCTTGAGCAAGCCCATGCCGAGCAGCAAGATGGCGCTCATGCCGCTCGACGTACCGATGCAGGCTTCGGTGCCTTCCAGCGCTGCCAGGCGGCGCTCGAACATGGTCACCGTCGGGTTGCTGAAGCGCGAATAGATGAAGGCTTCTTCTTCGTTGGCAAAACGCGCCGCAGCCGTGGCGGCGTCGGGCTGCACGAAGCTGCTGGTCAGGAACAGGGCTTCTGAGTTTTCACCCCAAGCGCTGGGCGGCAGGCCCTCGCGCACCGCCAGCGTGTCGCGCCGTAACCCGGCTGGCAGGTCGACACGCGGGATCTTCTTGCCCACGCTCACGACTGCTCGGTGGCGCTTTGCAGCGCGAGCCGCGAGCGGTCGTTTTGTTCTTCTTCGTCGCCCTGGCTCTTGCGTTGGGTGGCGATGGCGTCGAAGTCGGCAATCGACACATCACCCGTCACATAGTGGCCGTCGAAGCACGAAGCCTCAAAGCCCGCAAGCTTGGGGTTGAGCGCCAGCACCACTTTCTTCATCGCATCGACATCTTGATAAATCAAGGCGTCTGCACCGATGAACTCACGGATCTCTTCAATGCTGCGGTTGTGCGCGATCAGCTCTTCGTTGGTCGGCATGTCGATGCCATACACATTGGGAAAGCGCACCGGTGGCGCAGCCGAGGCCATGTAGACCTTGCGCGCACCGGCGTCGCGCGCCATCTGCACGATCTCTTTCGAGGTGGTGCCACGCACGATCGAATCATCAACCAGCAGCACGTTGCGCCCCTTGAACTCCACGCCGATGGCGTTGAGCTTCTGGCGCACCGATTTCTTGCGCACGCCCTGCCCCGGCATGATGAAGGTGCGGCCCACGTAGCGGTTCTTCACGAAGCCTTCGCGGTACGGTTTGCCGATTTTTTGCGCGAGCTGCATGGCCGACGGGCGGCTCGATTCGGGGATGGGGATCACCACGTCGATCTCGTTGGGGCGAATGGTCGAGATCAGGCGCTGAGCCAGCGTCTCCCCCAGGTTGAGCCGCGCCTGGTAGACCGAGATACCGTCCATCACCGAGTCGGGCCGTGCGAGGTAGACGAACTCGAACATGCAGGGGTTCAAGCTCGGGTTCTCGGCGCACTGCTGGGTGTGGATCTGGCCTTCAAGATCGATGAACACCGCCTCGCCCGGGGCCACATCGCGGATCACGGTGTGGCCCGTGCCTTCGATGGCCACTGATTCGCTGGCCACCATCACCTCACGGCCGTCAGGCGTCACACCTTCGCCAAAGCACAGCGGGCGAATGCCATACGGATCGCGGAATGCGAGCAGGCCGTAGCCCGCGATCAATGCCACCACTGCATACGAGCCCTTGAGTCGCTTGTGCACGGCACGCACGGCCTTGAACACTTCTTCGGGCGACAGCGGCAGGTCACGCGCTGCCACCTCCAGCTCGTGGGCGAGGATGTTGATCAGCACCTCGGTGTCGCTGGTGGTGTTGATGTGGCGGCGGTCGATGGCAAACAGCTCTTGCTTGAGCGTGGGTGCATTCGTCAGGTTGCCGTTGTGCACGAGCACGATGCCAAAGGGTGCGTTCACGTAGAAGGGCTGAGCCTCTTCTTCGCTGTAGGCGTTGCCTGCCGTCGGGTAGCGCACCTGGCCCAAGCCCACCGGGCCGGGCAGCGCTCGCATGTTGCGGGTGCGGAACACATCGCGCACCATGCCGCGTGCCTTGTGCATGAAGCACTTGGTACCCTGCATCGTGACGATGCCGGCCGCGTCTTGG
>JACMKW010000188.1 GCA_014379885.1 Rhizobacter sp. | reverse complement strand
GCCCAAGTCCCAGATTGGGAGGAACACGCCGAGCGCCAGAATCAGCACCAACACCCCGAGGAAGATGATCAGAATCGGCTCGATCTGCGCCGACAGCGACTTGAGCTCGTACTCCACGTCCTGCTGATAGAAATCAGCCACCTCGGTCAGCATCTCGTCGAGCGTGCCCGACTCTTCGCCCACGGCGATCATCTGCAGCACCACGGGCGTGAAGATGCCGCTGGCCGCCGACATGCGCAGCAAGCTGTCGCCGCGCTCCACGCCGTCGCGCATCTTCTCGATGGCTTTGGCGAAATAGGCGTTCTCCACCGTGTTGGCCACCACCATCATGGCCTGCACCACCGGCACGCCGCTCTTGAGCGCCAACGCAAAGCTGCGCGAAAAGCGCGCCAGTGTGGCCTTGCGGATGATCTTGCCGGCGATGGGAAATTTGAGCTTGGCGCGGTCCCAGGTGTAGTGGCCGCTTTCAGTCGCCGTCCAGCGCCTGAAGCCGAAGAAAGCGCCGATGGCGCCGGCCACGATGTACGGCCAGGCCACCAGGGTGAACTTGGAAAAGCCCACCAAAATTTGCGTCATGAAGGGCAGTTCGGCACCGAAGCCGTCGAACACCTTCTGGAACGCCGGGATCACGAAGATGTTGACCACCATCACCGCCACGGCCATTACCGCCACCACGAAGCAGGGGTAGCGCAGGGCCGACTTCACCTGGTCGCGCATCAGCTTCTCGAACTCGAGGTGGTGGAAGAGGCGCAGAAAAACTTCGTCCAGCCGGCCCGTCATTTCGCCCACACGCACCATGGCCACATAGAAGCCCGAGAACACACCGGTCTGGCGCGCCAGCGAAGTCGACATCTCGTTGCCGCTCTCCAGGCTCTCGCGCGTCTGGCGGATCACCTGGCCCATGGCGGGCGAGGCTGATTCCTGCAACCCGGCCAGTGCCCGCGTGAGCGGGATGCCCGACTTGAGCAGGGTGTAGATCTGGCGGCTGAACATCAGCAGGTCATCGTGCTTGACCTTCTCTTTTTTTCCGAAGCTGATGTTGCGTGATGCGATCGAAGCCCCCACGGCGCTGGCTTCGCTGATGTCGAGCGGCGTGTTGCCGGCTCGCATCAGGTCAGCAGCAATGGCCGTGGCCGAGGCGCCTTCGAGCACGCCTTTCAGCATGCCGCCGCTGCCATCACGGGCGGTGTAGGTGAATTGGGGCATGTGCTAAATCTGCTTCGACAGGCTCAGCGCGAACGGAGTGTGTTTGGCGTCAGCCATCGCTGTGTGCGGCAAGCGCCATGGTTTCAGACAGCGTGGAGCGGCCGGCCTTGGCCAGTGCCAGTGCGTTGCGCAACAGAGTTTCGCGGCCGATCTGTGCGCGGGCGATCTTCACGAACTCCACCGGCGAGCCGTGGTTGGCGGCTTGCACCAGCTCCGGCGTCATCTCCAGCATTTCATACACCGCCGTGCGGCCGATGAAGCCGGTGCCGTTGCAGCGCGAGCAACCCATGCCGCGCATGTACTTGCCTTCGGTTTCGTCGCCTGCGGCGTAATGGTCCAGCCAGGCGATTTCCTGCGTGGTGGGGGTGTGAGGCGCCACGCAGTTCTCGCACACCAGGCGCACCAGGCGCTGGGCGATCACGAGGTTGAGCGACATCGCCACCATGTACGGCGGCACACCCATGTCGAGCAGCCGCACCGGCGTGGTGGCGGCGTCATTGGTGTGCAGCGTGGACAGCACCATGTGGCCGGTCATCGCAGCGCGCAGGCCGATCTCGGCGGTGGTCGTGTCGCGCATTTCGCCGACCAGGATCACGTCCGGGTCTTGGCGCAACGCGGCGCGCAGCACGCGCTCGAAGGTGAGCTCGATCTTGTCGTGCACCTGCACCTGGTTGATGCCCGGCAGGCGGTACTCGACCGGGTCTTCCACCGTGATGATCTTGCGGTCGGGCGAATTGATCTCGGCCAGCGAGGCGTAGAGCGCCGTGGTCTTGCCGCTGCCGGCCGGCCCGACGTGCAGGAGGATCCCGTTCGGCGCGTCGACGATCCCCTTGTAGATCTTGAGGTTGTGGGCCGAGTAGCCCATGTTGTCGATCTCGCCCTGGTCCTT
>JACMKW010000187.1 GCA_014379885.1 Rhizobacter sp. | reverse complement strand
GTGGTCTGAGGGCATGGTGTGGTGCTCGCCCGAGCGTCACGGCGCGATGACTGGGATCATGAAGGCGCAGATCGACTGGGTTCCGCTCAGCGTGGGTGCGGTGCGCCCCACGCAAGGCAAGACACTCGCAGTCATGGAGGTCTCCGGAGGCAGCCAGTCCTTCAACGCTGTGAACCAGCTGCGTGTGCTGGGCCGCTGGATGCGCATGCTGACGATCCCGAACCAGTCGTCGGTGGCAAAGGCGTTCAACGAGTTCAACGACGATGGTCGGATGAAGCCTTCCGCTTTCTATGACCGGGTGGTGGACGTGATGGAGGAGCTGTTCAAGTTCACCCTGCTTACGCGCGACTTAGCACCGTACCTTGTCGATCGCTACAGCGAGCGCAAGGAGACCGCGGAAGAACTGTCCAAGCGCGTCAATCAGCGGTCGATTTAGACCTGGGAGGCTGTGAGTGCGCCGGCCCGCCCAAAGTCTTTCTAGAACCGCTGACTAATGTCGCACCGCGCCGGAACCGTCGCTCGCCTCGGCGTTGCCCAAACGCTCGCCTGGGCTTCGTCTTACTACCTGCCAGCCATGCTCGCGCCGGCGATGGCGCGAGACCTCGGCACCTCGACCGCTACGGTATTTGCGGCCTTCTCGAGCGCGTTGATCGTCTCAGCTCTCGTCGGCCCGCGTGCCGGCCGGGCCATAGACCGCTGGGGCGGGCGACCAGTGTTGGCCGTGACCAACCTCGTATTTGCCTTGGGCTTGGCAGGGCTCGCTTTCGCTCAAGGGCTCGCGGGGTTGTTTGCCGCTTGGTTGCTGATTGGCGTGGGCATGGGGGCCGGCTTGTACGAAGCAGCCTTTGCGGCACTCGTGCGGCTGTACGGGCGTGATTCGCGCAGCGCAATCACGGGGATCACTCTGATCGCCGGATTTGCGAGCACGGTCGGCTGGCCGCTGTCCACCTGGCTCGAGGCCGAGATGGGCTGGCGTGGCGCCTGCTTGGTGTGGGCTGGCCTACATCTTGTGCTTGGGGTGCCTCTCAACTTGACGCTACCTCGATCAACGGTGAATGAAGCAGAGGTTGTGGCCGACGCTGCACCCGTATCAGCGGAAGAAATTCCTCGGAGCACAGCTGCGCTGCTCGCGCTTGTCTTTGCCATCACTTGGTTCATCAGCACTGCCATGGCGGCGCATCTTCCGCAGCTGCTGCAAGCCAACGGCGCCACCTTGGCGGTCGCGGTCACTGCGGGAGCTTTGATCGGCCCGGCCCAGGTGGGCGCGCGTCTGCTGGAATTTGGGCTGCTGCGCCGTGTGCATCCCTTGTTGTCCGCCCGACTTGCCACGGCGCTGCATCCACTGGGCGCTGCCGCATTGGCTGTGCTCGGCGCACCGGCCGCCGCCGCTTTCACGTTGCTGCATGGCGCGGGCAACGGCATTCTCACCATTACCAAGGGCACTTTGCCGCTGGTCATCTTTGGTCCGGCAGGTTACGGGTATCGGCAAGGGCTGTTGATGCTTCCCGCCCGCATGGCACAGGCCCTCGCGCCCTGGCTCTTTGGCCTGTGCCTCACTCACTGGGGTGCAGCCGCGGTCTTCTTGTCTTCAGCACTCAGCTTCATCGCTCTGGCCGCGCTTATGGCGATTCGCCCGCACTCCCCCGGTCATGGTGGTCATACGGCAGGCAGCGAGCCACGTCCCGGTTAAGGCAGCCACACTTGCCTTCCGGCGCATCCGGTACGCCCGGTAGCGCCAAGAGGAACGCCAGCGCGCCGAAGCACGAGAATAGGCGACGAGCTAAAGCTGCACCGAGTTTTCGACTCTGGGCGCCCTGGAGTAGCGATCAGCCGCGCCACACTTTGACTGCTGACACGACCGGGATTAAAGCCAGCGCGGGCAGCAGCAAGGCGGTCGGCACGACGCCCAACAGCAAGCCGCCGATCCAGGCACCAATGACCGACCCGATGGCCATCTTGATGCTCGGCAGTGGGTGTAGCGCGTCAGCCCTAGCCCAGACGGTGGGCGGCCTCGATCGCCAGATGCCTTCGTTTGTCCTCGGCATGCAGAGCCTGGAGAACCTAGTAGTTGAATGACAGCTTTCCGGCATGCTATATCGGGTGGTCGACCGGCCCCTCAGGGTCGGTACTGTGAGCTCGAGCTGTACACAAGCGGTCGCCGTCGCAACGCGGACCGCCTCGCGAGAGGCCTACGGCCGCAGCACCTCGTACAGCGGCCATCCGAGCCACCGGCCGCCGCGGAGCCCAACGACTGCTTGGTACCAGTCAGCGCGCGTAAGCCGGCCAGCCATCAGCATCAGCACACGCAGCATAGTTGTCATCTAGCCGGTTGCCGCGTGCCCGAACCTCTTGAGGCGTACGTTCACCCGAGCGCACCGGATACCCGGCGGACTGACCCTCGGCCTTTGCTGCGATGGGGCCCCTGCAGACCCGGCGGTTCTTCGCCGCCATGAAGCCCCGGTGGCTCGCCGGAAACGGCTCCTTGCTTGTCAGCGCCATCCGGCGCGCTGGCAGCCATGCACAGTCGCACCTAGTGATTCAAGCGGGCGAACTTAAGAATTCCAAATTCACTGAACAAAATTCCAGATTCAAAGAATTTCGACAATGACGCCCGGCGCCAAGCCGCTGTCATCCGCCCTGCGGAACAAGTTCACAGCCCCTCGGCATAGTCGCATGCAAAAGTTGCATGACCCCCTAAGACCCGGTGGTTACAGCGCGATTACATTGAGCTGACAATCTTTTCGGATGTCCGTGCGGCATGGGGCGAGCCCCCTCTGAACCTGTCTTCAGGTGAACAAAGAGGCTCGCCCGATCCCGCTTAACTTTGATGATTGGACTGACCATGAACCGACCCGTGATGGAGGGCTTGCGCTTGAACGTGCCCGCCTATGTCAAACATGCCCGCCTGGTTGCCTGGGTGGCCGAGGTGGCTGCGCTCACCGAAGCACACGACGTGTACTGGTGTGACGGCAGCAAGGAAGAATACGACCGCCTGTGCGCCCAGCTCGTGGCCGCCGGCACCTTCAAGAAGCTCAACCCCGAGCTGCGCCCCAACAGCTACCTGGCTTGCAGCAGCCCGAGCGACGTGGCGCGTGTCGAAGACCGAACCTTCATCTGCAGCGAGAAGAAAGAAGACGCCGGCCCCACCAACAACTGGATGGCCCCGGCCGAGATGCGCCAGCTGCTGCAAACCGGTGACGCCGCCCTGTTCAAAGGCGCCATGAAAGGCCGCACGCTGTATGTGGTGCCGTTTAGCATGGGCCCGTTGGGTTCACCGATCGCGCACATTGGCGTCGAGCTGTCTGACAGCCCCTACGTGGCCGTCAACATGAAGATCATGACCCGCATGGGTCGCGCGGTGCTTGACGTGCTGGGTGAAGACGGTGTCTTCGTGCCCTGCGTGCACACCGTGGGCGCCCCGCTCGAAGCCGGCCAGAAAGACGTGGCCTGGCCCTGCAACACCACCAAGTACATCGTTCACTACCCCGAGACCCGCGAGATCTGGAGCTACGGCTCCGGTTACGGCGGCAACGCGCTGCTGGGCAAGAAGTGCCTGGCCCTGCGCATCGCCTCGACCATGGGCCGCGACCAAGGTTGGCTCGCCGAGCACATGATGCTATTGGGCGTAACCAGTCCCGAAGGCAAGAAGCACCACGTGGCCGCCGCTTTCCCGAGCGCCTGCGGCTAGACCAACTTCGCGATGCTCGTCCCGCCCAAGCACTTCCAGGACGAAGGCTGGGAGGTCACGACCGTCGGCGACGACATCGCCTGGATCAAGCCCGGTCCCGACGGCCGGCTCTACGCCATCAACCCCGAAAACGGCCT
>JACMKW010000186.1 GCA_014379885.1 Rhizobacter sp. | reverse complement strand
TTCACACAACCCGCGATCGGCCCGGAGCAGTGGATCGGCGACGCGCTGGGTGTGCTCGCGGCGCTGCTGTGGGCGGCCACCACGCTGAGCATTCGTGCCACCAAGCTCAGCACCGCGTCGCCCGAAAAGACACTCGCGTATCAGCTGGGGGTGTCGGGCGTGCTGCTCGGCTTGGGCGCGTTGTGGCATGGCGACAGCTGGCCGCAGCAGCTGTCGGCGCTCGCCATCAGTTCACTCGCGTTCCAGACCATCGTGGTGGTGTTCGCGAGCTACCTGCTGTGGTTCTGGCTGATGCGCCACTACCCGGCCACGCGGCTGTCGGCGTTCACGCTCCTGACACCGGTGTTCGGCCTGCTGATGGGGGTGCTGCTGCTGGGCGAACCCGTCACCGCACGTCTGCTGCTGGCGCTCGGCGGCGTGGCCGTGGGCATGACACTGGTGAACCGAAAAAGCTAGGTGCGGATGCGCTTGACCAACGCGGTGGTCGAGTAGCCGTCGACAAACGGGATGGAGCGCGCATCACCTCCCCAGGTGCGCACCAGTTTTGTTTCGGCGAGGGTTTCGATGTCGTAGTCGCCGCCCTTCACATACAGATCGGGTCGCACGATCTGGAGCAGCTCCACTGGCGTCTGTTCGTCGAACAGAGTCACGAGGCTCACGCTCTCCAGCGCCGCCAGCACGCAGGCGCGGTCGGCCTCGGCGTTCAGCGGGCGATCAGGCCCCTTGTTCAACATACGTGCCGACGCATCGCTGTTGAGGCCAATCACCAGGCTGCCGCCAAGCGCCCACGCCGCGGCAAGGTAACTCACATGGCCGCGGTGAAGAATGTCGAACACGCCGTTGGTGAACACCACGGGCCGCGCCAGTGCTGCAAGGCGAGACGGCAGTTCGGCACGGCTGCACAGCTTGTCGAGGAAGGTCGTCGTCATGGCGCAGATTGTCACCTGCGCGGCAACCCCGGCCCGCCCTGCGCGCCTAGACTGCGTCGACAACAACCCTTCTGAGACACCCATGATCACACTGTGCGGCTCCACCATTTCCAACTACTACAACAAGGTCAAGCTCGCACTGCTGGAAAAGGGCATCGCTTTCACCGAAGAGAAGGTCAACACCGGCAGCAACGACGATGTGGTGTTGAGCGCCACTCCGCTGGGCAAGATCCCGTTCATCCGCACGCCGCACGGCGCGCTGTGCGAAAGCCAGGTCATCCTCGACTACCTGGAGACCACCCACCCGCAGCCGGCGCTGATCCCCGCCGACCCTTGGCAGGCTGCCAAGGTGCGCGAGCTCATCACCTTCATCGACACCTATCTCGAAATGACGGTGCGCCAGCTCTACCCCAAGGCCTTCTTCGGCGGCGAGCTGAGCGATGCCAATGCCGCTCGCATCCGCACGCAGCTCGAAAAGCAGATCGTCGCCTTCAAGCGCCTGGCCAAGTTTTCACCCTACGTGGCCGGCAACAGCTTCACGCTGGCCGATTGCGCCGCGTGGGCCAACCTGCCGCTGGTCTCGATGGCCACCAAGGCGGTGTACGGCGAAGACCTGCTGGTGGCCGGCGGCATCGACGTGAAGGGCTACACCAAGTTGATCGACGAACGGCCCACGGCGCAAAAGGTCAAGGCTGACCGCAAGGCCGACCAGGCCAAGGCGTGACGACACGGGAACAGCACACGAAGAAAAAGGCCCGCGAACTGCGGGCCTTTTTTCTTGAGCCGAAGAAGCCTCAGACCGGCAACGGGCCGGGCGGCTTGGTTGCGTCCACCGAAGCGGCCACCGAAGCAGCCACCCTGGCCGTCACTTCCTTGCGGAAGCGGTTCAACTCTTGCACGCTGGCGAAGCTGCGCTCCATCAGCAGACTCATGTTGTGCAGGATGCGCTCGACGACCTTGGTTTCCCACACAGCGTCGAACTGGATCTGCTTGTCCAGCCACTGCTCCAGCCACTTCGGGTCGGGCAGGCGGCTCTGGATGGTGTCGCGCGGGAACAGCTTTTCGTTCACGTGCAGGTTGGTCGGGTGCAGGGCCTGCGCGGTGCGGCGGGCGCTGGCCATCAGCACACCCACCTTGGCAAAAGCGGCACGGGCTTCGTCGCCAAACTTCTGCATCGCACGCTTCATGTAGCGCAGGTAGGCGCCACCGTGGCGGGCTTCGTCACGGGCCAGCGTTTCGTAGATGGCCTTGATGACCGGCTCGGTGTGCCACTCGGCCGCACGGCGGTACCAGTGGTTCAAGCGGATCTCGCCGCAGAAATGCAGCATCAGTGTTTCGAGCGCGGGTGCCGGGTCAAACTCGAAACGCACTTCGTGCAGCTCGGCTTCGGTCGGGCACAGGTCGGGGCGGAAGCGCCGCAGGTATTCAATCAGCACCAGTGAGTGTTTCTGTTCTTCGAAGAACCACACGCTCATGAATGCCGAGAAGTCGCTGTCGTCGCGGTTGTCGCG
>JACMKW010000185.1 GCA_014379885.1 Rhizobacter sp. | reverse complement strand
GGCCCGATGTTGAGCCGGCGTTCGGCCTGCTCAAACCAGGGCGCCATGGCGGCTTCGGTGAACTCGGTCAGGCCGAAGTGCTTCTGCCAATACAGCAAGGTATCGGGTGGTGTGCGAAACGAGCTGGTCCAGTTCACCGTGGTGGAACCACCCACACAACGGCCTTGCAGGATGTTGATGGCCTTGTCGGCGGTTTTGCGAGCGGCACTCTCCTGGTAGAGCTGAGGGTAGGCATCGCTTTCACGTTGCTGGAAATCGCTGCTGCTCTTGAGCGGCCCTTCTTCCACCATCACCACGCTCAAGCCGGCCTGGGTCAGCAGCTCAGCGGTGATGCCGGCACCGGCCCCGGTGCCCACAATCACCACGTCGCAGCTCAGCTGCGCTGGCAGCGTGCCATGTCGGCCACCGAAGACGCGCCAACCACGGCTCAAGCCGTCACGAATGGGGTCGGGTAGCTGGCTCATGTTGCTCAGAGAGTACGCGGGCCCGGGTAGCCCATCAAGCGCCACGCCTGCGGGTCGGCGTAGTAGGCTGCATTGGTCAGGTCACGCAGCGCGTGATAGGCCTGTTGCCGAAGCGCCAGTGAAGACGTGCGCAAGCCTTGCAACGTTGCCTGGATCTGCGTCACGCTGGCCTGCGGCCAGGGAGCATGCAAGCCGGCAAAGGCAATCCGCCCCGGCGCTGCAGCGAGGATGGCGAGCAGTTGGGACAGCTCCGCTTGCACCACGGGTGGAAACGCGGCGAGCACGCCGTCCAACCTCTGTAGATGGGCTTGCAGGGCCTCCGTGCGCTGTGCGGGCTCTTCGGGCAAGCTGCCGTCGAGCACGGCGCGCGCCACCGCCGCAAACACTTCGCGGCCAGAAGGGGTGAGTTGGCCACCCCGCAGGCCGGGCTGGAAGAGTGCAGCACCACCGCCTACCAATACAAGCGCGGCCGTCGCGCCCACGCCCAGTTTGAGAAAGCTTCGTCGTTGCATGCTCGCGTGCACCATGAGACGCGTGGAGTGTTGCATCATTCGTCGACCCTCCCGTAGGGGCGAGCGACTAACTCGCCCCATGACAAACCCGCGCCCATCTGCATGCCCGCCACGGTCGACTCCATCCTGAGACACCTCGGTGTTGTCGCGCACGAGCGAGCCACGCGCATGGCGTCGCCTTCGCTGTTGAAGCGGGTGCAAGCCATCAAAGGCTTTCAACAACGCCGCTTTTCTCGTACCTACGCGGACCTGCTCGCAACACCCCGCTACGCCGGCGCGGCGCGGTTCTTTCTGGACGAGCTGTACGGCCCAGGCGACTTCAGCCAACGCGATGCGCAGTTCGCGCGCGTGGTGCCTGCGCTGGTGCGGCTGTTTCCGCACATCGTGGTGGAGACAGTCGACACGCTCGCGCAGCTTCACGCGCTCTCCGAAAGACTCGACAGCGCGATTGGGCGCCACCTCGTGAGCGACTCGGTGGATGCCCCGTCCTACATTGCTGCCTGGCAAGCAACTGGGCAGGCGGTGGAGCGCGAGCTGCAGATTGCGCTCACTTTGTCGGTGGGGCAATCTCTTGACGAACTGACTCGCAAGCCTCTTCTGAGGCACACCTTGCGCATGATGCGCGGCCCGGCCCGGGCAGCGGGTTTGTCGGCCTTGCAACAGTTTTTGGAGAGGGGCTTCGACACCTTCTTGGCCATGCGAGGTGCAGACGAGTTTCTGTCGATAGTGAGCGAGCGTGAGCATTCGCTTGTGGCCATG
>JACMKW010000184.1 GCA_014379885.1 Rhizobacter sp. | reverse complement strand
GTGCGCCTGGCAGCGCCGCCGAAGCGCGCGCACTGGGCCCAGGCCGATGCACGCGCGGTGGAGCAGGTGCTGCTCAACCTGCTCTCTAACGCCATCAAGTACAACCGCCCCGCCGGCTCGGTGCGGGTGAGCCTGTCACGCAGTGGTACGCAGGTGCTGGTGGCGGTGAGCGACGACGGCGAGGGCCTGAGCGAAGCGCAGCAGTCGCATCTGTTCCAGCCCTTCAACCGGCTCGGCGCCGAGCAGCGCCGCGTCGAAGGCACGGGCCTCGGCCTCGTGATTGCGCGCGAGCTGGCGGCCTCGATGCAAGGCGAGTTGCAGGTCCACAGCGAGCCCGGCAAGGGCTCGACCTTCACGCTGCGCTTGCCCGCCAGCACGGCACCCAGCGGACGGCGGCACACCGACGGCCCCGAAGAACCCGCACTGCAGCCGTCGCCCACAGCGCAACGGCAGGTGCTCTACATCGAAGACGAGCCACTCAACGTGCTGCTGATGCAAGAGGTGTTCAAGGCCCGCCCGCAATGGGCGCTGCAGGTGGCGACAGACGGCGGCAGCGGTCTCGACGCCGCCCGCGCGCAGCGCCACGACCTGCTGCTGATCGACATGAACCTGCCCGACATGAACGGGCTGGAGCTGATCCGCACCCTGCGTGCCGACCCACGCACCTCGGGGCTGCAATGCATCGCGCTCAGCGCCGACGCGATGCAGAGCCAGATCGACGCCGCCCTGGCTGCGGGATTCGATGGCTACTGGACGAAGCCGATCAACGTGGCGCACATCCTGGATGGACTCGGCCAAGCATTGACTTAGCGGCCCAGAATGAAAAAAGCCGGTGCACTGCACCGGCTTCCTCAATCGACGTTTGACCGCGATTTACTTCAGGTGACCGTTGATCAGCTTGGTCATCTCGAACATCGAGACTTGGGCCTTCTTGAAGATTTCCTTCAACTTGGCGTCGGCATTGATCATCGTGCGCTTCGCCTTGTCTTGCAGGTCATTCTTCTTGATGTATTCCCACACCTTCTTGGTCACTTCCGTGCGCGGCACCGGGGTCGCGCCAATGATGGCGGCCAGGTGTGCGCTCGGGGTCATGGCCTTCATGAAGGCCGCGTTGGGGGTGCGCTTCTTGGCCGGAGCCTTTTTCGCCGCAACCTTTTTCGCAGGAGCCGCCTTCTTGGCCGGAGCGGCCTTCTTCGCGGGAGCAGCTTTTTTTGCCGCTACTTTTTTAGCCGGAGCGGCCTTCTTGGCCGGGGCCTTCTTTGCCGCGGGTTTCGCAGCTTTCTTCGCAGTTGCCATTTTGAATTTCTCCATCAAAGAGTTGTTGATGTGCCCGTGTTGGGTGAGAGCCGCATGAGCTCTCTGTTCTCCATGGACCACGTGCGGAGCGAATACTACTGCGAGAGTGCTGCATTGAGAAGCAATTTTCATAGGTAAATCGCGCATTCATGCCCGGTGAAGTGCGCTTTTGTCTCCGCTGCGCGTCACTCGTGTGCCTCGAAGCGCCGCCGCATGCGGCCTCGCAATCAACTCACATCACGCTCCACGGGCGCGCGTTTGCTGCCGCAGAGCATCGCGCGCACGAGGTTTTCGCGGTGGCGAAAGCTCGTGAAGATGACACCGGCGAGATGCAGCGCGATGAGCCCGAGCAGCAACCAGGCGAGCGCGAGGTGCAGGGACTGCACGGTGTCATCACCCCAGAAGCGGTCGGTGGTGAAGAGCCAGCCGGTGACTGCGGTGCCCAGCACACAGGCCAGCAGCGCCAGCACCATCCAGCCACCCAGCGGGTTGTGGCCGATGTAGCGCGGCTCGCGGCCGTGCAGCAATTGCTGCGCGTAGCGGGCCGTGTGCGATGGCGAATAGACAAACTGGCGAAAGCGCGCGTAGCGCCCGCCCATGGAACCCCACAACACCCGCGCCGACACGATGGCGAGCACGGCATAGCCGATGGGCTCATGCCAGCGCGCCCAGTTGTCGCTCGTCATCCACGCAGCAGCCACACCGATCGCAAGCGACCAATGCAACAAGCGAAGCCAGAGGCTCCAGACTTTCACGGCGCTTCTTTCACGCTCATTTCACAGCATGGTCGCGGGCTACTTCTTGGCCGGATTTTCGTCATCGGGCATCACGCGCTCGAAGGTCTTGGGGTCAAAGAAGGCTTCCGCCTTCGCTCCCTTCGGGTCGAAGCCGTAGACCTCGTAGCAGCCGTTGTAGACCTGGACCTTGCGAACCTTCCAGCCTTCGTTGACGAGCTTGGCTTGCAGCGTCATCTGCGGCTGCCACTCGGCCTTGTTGGTGTTGGCGTCGCATTTGACGTCGCCGTGGGCCGATGCGGCACTCGCTGCCAGCGCACAAAGCAGGGCGGCGAGAGAAGAAGTGGTGAATTTCATCGGGTGCCTTTCAAGTAGACAGTGAGGGGGAAACCGAGCCGTCGTCAGACGTCGGCCCAGCCGCGCAAGAGGTTGTGGTACGTGCCGGTGAGGCCGATCACGGCCGAATCGGTTTCGCCGAAGCGGGTGCGCAGGCTCATCAGATGACGGTCCATGTCGAACAGCAGGCGGCGCTGTTCATCGCTGCGCACCATGCTTTCGATCCAGAAGAAGCTGGCCACGCGGTAACCGCGCGTGACCGGCTCAACCCGGTGCACGCTGGTGCCGGGGTAGAGCACCATGTCGCCGGCCGGCAGCTTGACGCGCTGGCTGCCGTAGGTGTCTTCGATCACCAGCTCACCGCCGTCGTATTCATCAGAGTCGGCCAGGAACAGCGTGCAGCTCACATCGGTGCGCACACGCTCGCCCTGCGCCCCGGGGACGAAGCGGATGGCGTTGTCGACATGGTTGCCAAAGGCGTTGGCCGCGCCGCCATAGCGGTTGAACAGCGGCGGGAACACCCGCTTGGGCAAGGCCGCAGAGAAGAAGGTGGCATGCCGGTTGAGGCCACGCAGCACGATTTCTTGCAGCGCGCGGGTCTCGGCGCCGTCTTGCGGGAGCTGCTCGTTGTTCTTGGCCTGGGCCGACTGCACACCCGCCGTGACGCGGCCATCACCCCAGGCGGCGTGCGCAAGGATCTCGCGCGCCTGGTGCAGCTCGTCGGGCGTGAGAACGTTCTGGATGTGTTGGAGCATGGCGATGGCTTTGCTGTTGAACAAGGGCGGCCAACCTCGCAAGGCCGGCCGTGGCTCAGAACTTGATGCTCATGCCGAGCTGCGCAGAACGGCCTTCGCCGGGAATGTAGTGCCCGGTGTAGAGCGAATCGGCATACAGCTTGTTGGTGACGTTGTCGATGTTGAACTTGAAGGTCACCTCGCTGCTCAGCTTGTACTCGGCCATCAGGTCGCCGGTGATGAAGCGTGGCGCAGCAATGCCCACCGGGTTGCGGTTAGGCGTCTGTGAGCTGCGGGCGTTCAAGCCGCCGCCGACGCGGAACTTCGGCGTGGCCTGATAGGTCGTCCAGATGGTGCCGCTGTGTCGAGGTGTCAGCGACGAGCGGGTGCCCGCGCCTTCACCCACGCCGGGTGTGGAGCCGGGGGCGCCCACATCGATCTTGGCAATGGGTGTCCAGGCATAGGAGCCAAAAATCTCCCACAGCTTGAACAGGCGGCCCGACAGGTCGAGCTCGATGCCGGCCGAGTGGCGCTTGCCGGACAACAGGTTTTGTGTGGCGGCGCTGTCCGGGTCACGGTTGCGTTCGTTGTATTTCGTGGACCGGAAGATGGCCGCGCGCACCGTGAAGTTGCCGTCGGCGCTGTCGATCTTGGTGCCCAACTCGACGTTGCCACTCGACTCGGGGCCGGTGTTCTCGGTCTGGTTGTCGTACTGATAGGTGTCGCCCGAGGTGTTGAACGACGTCCCGTAAGACAGGTGGTACGACTGCGTGGCCGACGGCTGGAACAACAAGCCGAAACGTTTGCTCCACAGCGAATCGTGGCGCGAGCGGTTGACTTCGGCGATCGTGGCGGTGGCAGGTGTGCGGTACTTGCCGTTGAAGTAGTCCCAGCGCAGGCCGGCCAGCACCTTCCAGCTGGGCGCGACCTGCACGAGGTCTTGCATGTACAGACCCAAGGCCTTGGCGTCGAACTCGCGGTTCAACGCCCGCTCGCGCGAGCCTTCGTTCACCAGGGCGCCGTCAGCCGGTGTTCCGATGGTAGTGAGCGCCTTGGCGAGCGTTGTGCCGGAGGGTGGTGTCACGTTGTAGTTTTGAAAGCGCTCGTGCGCTACATCCACGCCGCTCAGCAGCTCATGCCGGACTCCGAGCCAGCGGAATTTGCCGCTGTAGTCGCTCTGGGCATACACGGTATCCATGTCTTGCACCTTGTTGTTGGTGCCGCGGCAAAGCTGAGTGGCGTCGGTGATGGGGTCATAGGTTGCCGCCACACGTGCGCCGCTGTTGCCGTTCACGAAGGGTGTCTGGCACACACCTGGCAATGCGTTGTTGGGCCGGATGCGGATGGTGCTGGCGCGTTGGTCGCGCGTGTAGTGGCCGGTGCGCAGCGTGGTTCTGAGTTCGCCTTCGTCTTGAAAGCGATGGGTGTGCGAAATGGTGCCGTAGGTGGCGCTGCCGGCGTTGTAGTCGCTGCCCATGCCGAAGTAGGTCTTGGGGTCAACATCGAGCAACCGATCGCCGCGCGTGTCAATTGCCGGGGGAACCCACGGCATGCCGTAGTTCATGCCGTTGCGCGTCTGGAGGTGGTACAGGCCGACCGTGAACTCATCGGCCGAGCCGACGCCGAAGCGGTAGGTCGGCGCAATGCCTTGTTTGTCAATCTTGTTGCCGTAGTTATCGGCCTGCGTGAGCATGGCGTTGACGCGCAGCGCCGAGGCCTCGCCGGTACGCTGGTTGAAGTCGCCGACGAGACGCACGTAGTTGCCGGTGCCGAAGGCCGTGCTGTACTCGTTGTCGTTGGACAGCGTGGGCAGCTTGTTGACCTGGTTCACGGCGCCGCCGGTGGAGCCGCGGCCGAACAACATCGAGGCCGAGCCGCGCAGCAGTTCAAGTCGGTCGTTGTTGAAGTTGTCACGGTCGTAGAAGGCCGGGTCGCGCATGCCGTCGACAAAGATGTCGCCCGTGGCGGCGAGCGAAAAACCACGCAGGCGGATGTCTTCTTCACCGCCCTCGGCCGCCATGAAGCTGATGCCGGCGGTGTTGTGCAAGGCCTCTTTCACGGTGTCTAGATTGCGGTCCTTGATCAGGCGTTCAGTCACCACGGTCACCGACTGCGGCACGTCGCGCAGCTCTTGTTTGCCCTTGCCGATGCGGGTGGTGGTGGTCTGGTAGCTGTCCTTGCCACGCCGTTCGGCAGCAGCCTTCACCTTGATCTGCGGCAAGGTGGTGACCGCCGGCGCCGATGGCTCGCCTTGCGGTGCAGAGGCCGCCGAGGCGGCGGCGGGGGGTGCCTGGGTTTGCGCCATCACAGGCGACATGGCCAGGCCGAACCCGGCGGCCAGAGCCCCCAGGGGCAAGAGCGATGACCGGGTGGCGGGTGTGTCGGGCAGACGAGGGGGGCGAGCGGGGAGGTGGGTCAGCACAGTGATCTCCATGGAGTGGTGATGCACGGGGCTGGCGAACAAGCTGGCTGGTGCGGGGGTTTTTTGACGCGACCTATTTGGTCAGGATGAGTTTTCCGAGCGCGGTTTCTCGCAGCCGGTACAAGCTGCCGTGGTGCTCGATCAGCACCTCCTTGCCGCCGGCCAGAAGCTGCTGGCTCGACACGCGTGCCACCTCAGCAATCACTGCCGATACGGCGGGCTGCGGCCCAGGTGCTTGAACTGGTTTGCCCGGCAACATGGCTCAGGGCACCTCGGGTTCGCTGATGAAACCCACCTTGCCAAGGCCGGCCTTGGACGCATCGGCGAGCGTTTGTGCCACCGAGCGGTAGGGCACGTTCTGGTCGGCGCGCAGGTGCACTTCGGGCTGTGGCTGTTTCTTGCTCTCGGCGGCGAAGCGCTTGGCGGCTTCGCTGCGGTCAACCGGCTCGCCGTTCCAGAACAGCTTGCCGTCGGCATTGATGGCGAACTCGATCTTCTCGGCCTTGGCCACGTTGGGCTGCGAGCTGGCCTTGGGCAGCTCCAGCTTCACGGCCTGGGTGAGCAGTGGTGCGGTGACGATGAAGATCACCAGCAGCACCAGCAGCACGTCGATCAACGGCACCATGTTGATCTCGGCCATGGGCGCGCTGGCATTGCGGTTGTCGAAGCTTGCGAAGGCCATGGAAGTGCTCCTCAGGCAGCGCGCGGGCGGCCCGCTGGGGCTGCGCGCACGTTCTGCAAAGGCATGCTCTCGGTGGCCAGCGGCTGGCCCATCGACACGAAGGTGTGCAGCTCGTAGGCGAAGGCATCGAGCTTGGAGAGGATCACGCGGTTGGCACGTGTGAGCCAGTTGTAGCCCATCACCGCAGGGATGGCGACCGCGAGGCCAAGGCCGGTCATGATCAGCGCCTCGCCCACCGGGCCGGCCACTTTGTCGAGCGTGCCGGCGCCGCTCATGCCGATGGCCACCAGCGCGTGGTACACGCCCCAGACGGTGCCGAACAAGCCGACGAAAGGCGCCGTGGCGCCGACCGTGGCCAGCACGGCGAGGCCGTTTTCCAGGTGCGTGGTTTCTTCGTCCAACACCTTCTTGATGGTGCGTGTGACGAAGTCACCCGATGTGCCGGCCTCTTCGAGCTTGGCCGCGCCGTACTTGGCGTGGTGCGCTTGCGCATGCATGGCATGGCTTGTGAGATGGGAGAACGGGTCGTTGGCGCCGTGGGTGCTGATCTCGCCGGCCACCGCGTCAAGCGAGGTCGCGTTCCAGAAGAAGTTGAGGAAGGAATCGCTGCGCCGCTTGCGCGCCATCAGCGTCAAGCCCTTGATCGCGATGATGGCCCACGAGGCCACCGACATCAGCACCAGCACGGCGAGCAGCGTCTTGCCCACCGCGTCGCTCTGCATGATGAAGTGGCCGAAGCCCAGGGAAGTCTCTGCGTTCAAGGTCATCTCTCCAGCTCAAAAGGAATCGGGATGCGCGCCCAGCCCGCGGTGGGCACGCCGTTTTGTGTGTAGGGCTTGAAACGCGCCTGCTTGACGGCGGCAACTGCCGATTCATCGAGCCGCACATGGCCGGACGACTGCAGCACCTGCACCGTGCGCGGGAAGCCGGCTTCGTCGATGTACACAGTGACCATCACCTGGCCCGACTCCCCCGCGCGCACCGACAGGCGCGGGTACTCGGGCGCCGGCTTGACCAGGTATTGCACCTCAGACGCAGGAATGATCTTGGGCGGCGGCGGTGGGGCCGGCGGCGCGGGGGGCGCCACGATCACAACCGGCACCACCGGCACGGGCGGGGGTGGCAGT
>JACMKW010000183.1 GCA_014379885.1 Rhizobacter sp. | reverse complement strand
ATGCCGGGGCGCAGGCTCAGGTCGCCGTTGTCGACGTCGAGGTGGGTCAGGTACGTCACCACGTTCTCCGTGATGGTGGAGCCGAAGGCCACACGCGTCACGCTGGCCGGGTACTTTCGGCTGGGGTAGGCGCTGACGGTGAAGCTGGCCTTCTGGCCGACCACCACCGAGCCCACGTCGGCTTCGTCCACGCTCACCTGCAGGCGCAGCTTGGTCAGGTCTTCGGCCACGGTGAAGAGCGTCACCGCCTGCAGTGATGCCGCTACGGCGTTGCCGGGGTCCACGGTGCGGGTCAGCACCACGCCGTCAGTGGGTGAGCGGATGGAAGCTTTCTTGAGGTTGGTTTCATCGGTGGAGAGCGCGGCCTGTGCATCGGCCACACCGGCGCGTGCGCTGGCTTCATCGGCCTGTGCTCGGTCGACGCTGGCACGGCCGGTATCGAGTTCGGCCTTGGAGGGCACCTTGCCCCCAGACAGGCGTGCCACTTCTTCCAGCCGCGCGAGATTGCCTTGCGCTTCTTTCAGCGTGGCAGCCGCTTGGGCCACCTTGGCACGCGCTGCCGCCATCGAAGCGCGTGAACGCAAGATCTGGTCAGACAGCTTGGCGGTGTCGAGCTCCACCAACACCTGCCCCTTCTTCACGCGGTCGTTCACGTCGACCAGCACACGCAGCACCGTGCCCGACAGTTCGCTGCCGATGTTGACCGAGCGTGTGGGCTGCAGCGTGCCGTTGGCTGTGACTTGCAGTGTGAGGTTGCCACGCGTGACGGGTTGGGTGCTGTAACTCGGAGCGGCCTTGGCGTCGCGGCTGGCCAACCACCAGGTGACGCCCGCGGCTGCCAAGGCCAGCACGGCGATGCCTATCCAGAGGATGGGGCGGCGCCACAGCGGGCGTGGCGGCGGCTCGTCGAGCAAGGTGGCGAGGTCGGTGGGGGCGGTGTTCGCATTCATGGTGTTTTGCCGGTGTTGGGTTCAGGCTGCCAGCCACCGCCCAGCGCCTTGTAGAGGCGCACATGGTCGGCACTGAGTTCGGCCTGCGTGCTGGCCACGTTGTCTTGGGTGCTGAGCAGCGAGCGCTGCGTGTCGAGCACGGTCTGGAAGTCGACCAGCCCGCTGTTGTAGCGCTGGGTGGCGAGCAAGGCGGCTTGTTGTGCCGATTCGCTGGCGTTGCGCAGGCGCAGCAGGCGCTCGCGGTTGCCGCGCAGTGAGACGAGCGCGTCTTCCACTTCCTGCAAGGCATTCAGCACCACGGCCTGGTAGGCCACACGCGCTTTCTCCAAACCAGCTTCTTGCGAGCGCACTTGCGCACGGGCCGCGCCGCCGTCGAACAAGGGCACCGACACGCTGCCGAGCAAGCCAGTCACGAGCGAGGCACCGCCGGTCAACGAACTCAGCGCAATGGCGCTCAGGCCCAGCGAACCGCTGAGGTTGAAGCTGGGGTAGCGCGCGGCATCGGCCTGCGACACGCGGGCCAGGGCGGCGGCGATCTGCTGTTCGGCAGCGCGCACGTCGGGGCGCTGGCGCAGGGTTTGGGCGGGGATGCTCAGCGCCAGGTCGTCAGGGGACAGCGGCACCGCGGCCACCGGGTCGAGCTGCGCCTGCAAGGCATTGGGTGGCTGGCCGGTGAGCACGGCAAGCGCGTGCTGGGTTTGCACGATGGCAGTTTCCAGCGTCGGGATTTGCGCGAGAGTTTGTTCGGTGTTGGTACGTGCCTGCGACAACTCCAGCGAGGTGGTGAGGCCCGCTTGCACACGCCAGTCGGTGATCTGCAGCGTCTCTTGTTGGCTCGCCAGATTGCTGCGCGCAATGGCGAGGCGTGCCTGGCTGCCGCGCAGCTGCATGTAGGCCACGGCCACTTCGGCCGCCACCGACACCTGCGTGTCGGCCAGGCTCGCCTGGGCTGTGAGCGCCTCGGCAACGCTCGCCGACAGGCCGGCGCGTTTGCCACCAAAGATGTCTGGCTCCCAGCTTGCATCGAAGCCGGCGCGGAAGTTGTTGCCCGCCGGGTTGTCGCCCGACTTGCTGCGTTGGGCCGAAGCCGAGGCGCCGATGTTGGGGCCCATATTGGCCGATTGCACGTCGCGCAGTGCTCGCGCTTGAGCGAGTGCCGCCTGGGCACTGCGCACCGTGGTGTTGGCTTGCAGTGCCTGCGTCACCAACTGCGTGAGCAGCGGGTCGTTGAAGCGCTGCCACCACTGCGCGAGTGCGGTGGCGCTTTCAGTGGAGGCCGTGCCTGACCACTGTGCAGGCACAGCGATCTCGGGCAGCGGCTGCGTGCGTGTGGTGATCGACGCGCAGCCGCTCACCATGAAGGCGAAGGCCAGCGCCGCAACGAGCGGGCGCCGTGTCAAGCAAGGGATTGAAGTGCGTGATGTCATTGCAGACCAGTCTGGTCGTGCCATGTGACGCGCACGCTTCGCGCACGTCAACGCATGTAAAGCAACTCGGCGTGAAGGCTTGCGCTGACGAGAGCCGCCGTCCTACAGCGTGGCTGCCAGGCGGAGCTGCGATATGTCCCGCTAAGGCGGGAATGACGAGGGGCCTACAGCGAAGCTGCTAACCGGGTGCCCTGGTCGATGGCGCGCTTGGCGTCGAGCTCGCCGGACTCATCAGCACCGCCGATCAAATGGGTCGTGATGCCGGCCGCGCGCAAGGGTTCGAGCAGTTCGCGCAGCGGCTCCTGGCCGGCGCACAGCACGACGGTGTCGCACTCGATGAGCTGGCCGTCGCTGTGTTTGTCGCCGTAGGTGATGAAGAGGCCTTGCGGCGTGATGCGTTCGTAGTTCACGCCACCGATCATTTCCACCTTCTTCATCTGCAGTGCTGCGCGGTGGATCCAGCCGGTGGTCTTGCCGAGGTTCTTGCCGAGCTTGCCGCTCTTGCGCTGCAACAGCGTCACCTGCCGTGCGGGGGGCGTGGGCTGGGGCCGCACCACACCGCCGCGTTGCGTCTCGGGGTCGACCACGCCCCATTCGGTGAGCCACTCGGCGAGGTTCAGCGTGGGCGAGTGACCGGGCTCGGTGACCAGGTACTCGGCCACGTCGAAGCCGATCCCACCGGCACCGACGATGGCCACACGCGGGCCCACGGGTTTTTTGTGCAGCAGCACGTCGATGTAGCTCAGCACGTTGGGGCCATCGCTGCCGGGGATCTTGGGGTCGCGCGGCAGCACGCCTGTGGCGAGCACCACTTCGTCGAAGCCCCTCAGGTCGGCGGCGGTGATGCGGGTGTCGAGCTTGAGCTTCACGCTGGTGTCGGTGATGCGCTGGCGAAAGTAGCGCAAGGCCTCGACAAACTCTTCCTTGCCCGGCACCCGCTTGGCCATGTTGAACTGGCCGCCGATCATCGACGCGGCTTCGAACAAGTGCACCTCGTGGCCACGCTCGCCCAGCGTGGTGGCAGCTGCCAGCCCGGCCGGCCCGGCGCCCACCACGGCGAAACGCTTTTTCTTCGGCGCCACACGGATGATCAGTTCGGTCTCGTGCCCAGCGCGTGGGTTGACCATGCAGCTGGCGAGTTGTGACTTGAAGGTGTGATCGAGGCAGGCCTGGTTGCAGGCGATGCAGGTGTTGATCGACAGGCTCTGGTTGCGCGCCGCCTTGTTGACGAACTCGGCGTCGGCCAGCAGCGGGCGCGCCAGGCTCACCATGTCGGCGCAGCCGTCGGCGAGCAGCTGCTCGGCCACCTCGGGCATGTTGATGCGGTTGCTGGTGATGAGCGGGATCTTGATTCCTGCGCTGTGCAGTTCTTTGCGCATCTTCTGCGTGACCCAGCCGAACGCGCCGCGCGGCACGCTGGTGGCAATGGTCGGCACCCGCGCTTCGTGCCAGCCGATGCCGGTGTTGATGATCGTGGCACCCGCCTGCTCGATGGCCTTGGCCAGCTGCACCACCTCGGGCCAGGAGCTGCCGTCAGGAATCAGGTCGATCATCGACAGGCGGTAGATGATGATGAAGTCGGGCCCCACCGCTTCGCGCGTGCGGCGCACGATCTCTACCGCCAGGCGCATGCGGTTCTCAT
>JACMKW010000182.1 GCA_014379885.1 Rhizobacter sp. | reverse complement strand
GCGCGATCGACTCTTGCGGCGTGGGCCGGGCATCGGGCGAAGCGCCGAGCTTTCCCTCCAGGGCTTGGCGCCATGCCGAGACCAGAAACACCTTCTTGATGTGGCTGTCTTGTGCGGCCAGCGACAACATCTGCGCGTTCAGGGCCTGGCAGGTTGCGCGGCCCCGGTACAAGAAGACGTCTTTGATCGGCGGACAGGAGTTGAGGAACGCGAGGCGCCCGGCGCTGCCCGTGTTCTTCAGCCACTGGTCGATGGCACCTTGCGCGGCCCAGGCATGCGAGTCGCCATAGATCAGCCATTCGGGCGGCCGATCGGGTGCGCCCAGCGAACACAATTCCTGTTCGAAGGTGCCGGGTTTGTTGGTGAATTCCTTGCAGCGATCGCCCGGCATGTCTTGTGCGAAAGCCGCCAACCGGGCGACCTCTGCCGGTAAACGCCCTGGCAGCCCCTGGGTCACGAAGACGACCACGCACAGCGCCACGCTGGCGGCCAGGCCAGCGCCGTAGCAGGCGACGAAACTGCGACTGCGGGCCAGCAGCCGGCCACGCCGAAACGGGTTTTCGACCGCGTGATAAAGCAGCGAAGACAGCAACAGGCACAGCCCGAGCATCGTCCAACGCCAGCCCTGGGTGTAGTGCTCGCCCAACTCGATGGACGCGAACACATTGACCGGCCAGTGCACCAGATAAAGCGAATACGACAGCCGCCCCACGTACACCAACGGCCTGGCAGACAGGGCCTGCACGGTGAAGGTGTCGCGCCGGCTGCCGGCGTGGATCAGGCACAGCGCACCAAGCGTTGGCAGCAGCGCAAAGCTGCCTGGGAATCGTGTGCTTTCGTTGTAGGCCACGAGGGCCACGCTCACCAGCAGCACGCCCGCAAGCCCCAGCAGGTTCGATAACCAGGCACGGCGCACTGGTGGTGCCCAGGTAAGCAAGGCGCCCAGCAGCAGCTCCCAGGCGCGCGTGGGCATGAGGTAGAACGTGGCTTCGGGCTTGCTGTCGACAAACGCGATGTTCAACGCGAACGATGCCAGGGTGGCTGCCAGCACGAGCGCCGGTGCAGCACGCCGCCCGGCTGTCAACGCGGCGAGCAGTGCGATCGGGTAGAGGATGTAGAACTGCTCCTCGACCGACAGCGACCAGGTGTGCAGCAGAAAGATGTTGCCGGCCTGCAGGCCGAAGTAGTTCACATTGCGCCAGAAGTAGATGTTGGCGTAATAGAACTGCGTGGCCATCACCTCTTGCATCAGCTGCTTGAAGTCGCCTTGCAGCAGCCGTGCGGCGCCATAGAGCGTGACCGCGGCCAGCACCACGAACAACGCCGGTGCAAGCCGCCGCAGGCGCCGCAGCCAGAACGTTGGCAGCGAAAAGCGTTGCGCCTGCACTTGCTCGCGAATGATCCAGGTGATGAGAAAGCCTGAGATCACGAAGAAGATGTCGACGCCGATGAACCCGCTCTTGGAGTCAAAGGCCAGGTGGAAGTGGAAGACGACCACCAGCAATACCGCGATGGCCCTCAGGCCATCGATGTCGGGTCGGTAAACACTTTCACCCGGCCGCGCTGGCCCGCGCAACTCCTGCATGCTGCCCTAGGCGCGGGCCGCGGTGACGGTCTCGGCGCCCGAGTAGAACGGTGAGCGCCTGGCCATGCCGCGCGCTCGCAGCAGCACACCGAGCTCGTGCACGGCGCGCAGCTTGCGCCGGATCTTGGCAGCGAGCGTGCGTTGGCTGGCCGGCTGCTGTCGGGTGCGTTGCGCAACCCAGGCAAAACGGCTCTCCGCGGGAGCCTTGCCGTGGCGCGCTTCTAGCGCTTGGATCACCGCCAGCACCTGCTGCTGGTTGTAGACGTCGTAGCTCGACAAGGCCGTCCAGGCACGATCGTCGCCCAGGTGGAAGGTCAGGCGTTGGTGCAGGTAGGTGAACATGCGGAAGTCGCTCAGTGCGTCGAGGTTGGCGAGCAAGGCGTAGTCCCACCACGGTGCGCCGATGCACACGTCGTTGAGGATGAACTGCGGTACCCAGGCGCGTGGAAACACGAAGCAGTCGTGGCCGTGGTGGGAGTTGCCGGTTTCCTGGTAGGCGAGCGAAATCTGCGCCGGGTCGGAGATCACCCGCGGGATGGTGCGGCGGTTGACGATCACGGCACGTGTCGGATCGCTTTTCATCAGCGCATCGAGCACCTTGTACAGATGCGGCTGCGGGCTGATGTCGACATTGGTGAAGACGATGTAGTCGCCTTGCCCGTGCTGCGCGGCCAGGTTCAGCAGGTCGCTCACCAGCGGGAACATGCGCGGCGGTGTCATCGGGTGCACGTCTTGCACCGAGCGCGTGAGCTCGGCCACCACGCGCGCAGGCGCTTCGGCTGCGGCCACGTCTTGTGGGTAGACGACGGCCAGCACCTCGACACCGAGGCCTGCACGTGTGGACTCTTCAGCCGCATTGCGCAACGCCTGGAACGTGACACGCTGCGCGATGTCGTGCTCGGAGCCGGGCTTGGCGTTGAAGGGGTTCAGCAGGTGCGTGAAGCGGATGTTCGGCATGAAGGCATTCTAGGAAGGGCAAGGCCGAGATCGGCCTGCTTGATGACCAGCGAATTCATCGCAGCGTGGCCCTTGGCGATGAGGTGCGAATTATTTCACCGCTACTGCGTTCATTCGTCGCCCGTGTGCCCGGCATACGCCTATCTAGGGGGTCTGGTGGGTGCTTGTTGACGCACATAATTCCCTGGGTTTTTGCGTGGCTTGCAACGCTGTGGCCCCTG
>JACMKW010000181.1 GCA_014379885.1 Rhizobacter sp. | reverse complement strand
GACATGCCCTGGAACAAGGTCTCCAGGCCAGTCAGCGAGAGGCTGCTCGCGCCAGTGGCCACGGTGACGGTGCATGGCGGCCGACATGCCCTGGAACAAGGTCTCCAGGCCAGTCAGCGAGAGGCTGCTCGCGCCAGTGGCCACGGTGAGGGTGCCGGCGGTGGTGGTCTGGTCGAGGTAGATGTTGCCGCTGCCCAGGCGCGGGGTGATCTGCACGAAGGGGCTGCCGTCCACGCCGGTGTTCACGCCAATGCTGTCGAGCACACGGTCATAGCCGCTGCGCGAGCCTGCGTCGAGGCTGCCGCTGACAAAATCGAAGCCGGCCGACACATTGCCAGACATCACGCCGGCCAGGCTGCTGCGCAGGCGCGTCTGCGCCGCATCAACGGCACTGGTGGTGAGGTTAGAGCCATCACCACTCATCAAGTCGCTGGGCGACTGGTTGGTGGCGAGCAGCACGGTGGCCGACGTGAGCGGCGTGACGTTGGCCGTGCCTGGGCCTTGAGCCACCGAATAGATGCACTGGTAGTTCGAGCCTGCATACCCGCAAGCTTCGATGCGATAAGGGCCGGTGCCCGTGAGCGTGGGGATGGTGTAGCTGCCGTCACTGCCAACGGTGATGCCCGAGGCGACCACCGTGCCGCTGACGTCGAGCACACGCAGCGTGCCGTCGGTGATGGGGGCGCCCACCGCGACCGTGCCGCTGAGCGAGGTGGCCGGCGCCGTGACCACCGGCGTGCTGGAAGAAGGGCTGCCGCCGCAAGCGGCCAGCAGGCTGAGGCAGAGTGCGCTCAGCGTGAAGCCGGCGCCGTGGTGAATGGTTTTCATGGAGCTCCTCTGGGGGGCAGATGCAGACACGCACGCACCGTGGCCGAAACTTCTTCCGGTCGATCGCACGTATGAGGTCTTCGGCCTGCGTGAGGGCGGCTTGAGGGGTGCTTCAGGGCCGCCTGGCGGCAAGCGTGACTTATGCACGCAGCCTGAACTCACGCTGATAAAGTGCCCCGCACAAAGAGAATCACAGGAGACACACCATGCGCCGCCGCCATTTCACCCTGGCCGCCCTGGCCCTGCCCAGCGTCAGCTTGGCCCAGGCGCTTGAGAAGCCCCAGCTCAGCATCGCCGTGGGCGGCAAGAACCTGCTGTACTACCTGCCGCTCACCATCGCCGAGAGCCTGGGCTACTTCAAGGCCGAGGGCTTGGACGTGACCGTGGTCGACTTCGCCGGCGGCTCGCGTGCTTTGCAGGCGGTGATCGGCGGCAGTGCCGACGTGGTGTCGGGCGCCTTCGAGCACACCCTCAACATGCAGGCCAAGGGCATGAAGCTGCGCGCCTTTGTTCTGCAGGGGCGGGCGCCGCAGATCGTGCTGGGCATCAACCCGAAGACGATGCCCCACTTCAAGAGCCTGGCCGATCTGAAAGGCAGGAAGATCGGCGTCACCGCACCCGGCTCCAGCACCAACGTGATGGCCAACTTCGTGCTCGCCAAGGCGGGGTTCAAGCCGACTGACGTGTCCGTCATCGGCGTGGGCGCCGGCAATGGCGCGGTGGCGGCCATGCGCTCGGGCCAGATCGACGCGCTCAGCAACCTCGACCCGGTGATCACCTTGTTGCAGCGCAGTGGTGACCTGAAGATCATCTCCGACACCCGCATCGTGGCTGAGGCCGACAAGGTGTTCGGCGGGCCCATGCCGGCGGGGTGTTTGTATGCGCCGCAGGCCTTCATCGACAAGTACCCGAACACCGTGCAGGCGCTGACAAATGCAGTGGTGCGCGCCGACAAGTGGCTCCAGGCCGCCGGTGCGAGCGAGATCGTGAAGGCGGTGCCTGAAAGTTATCTGCTGGGCGACCGCGCGATGTACATCGACGCCTTTCTCGCCAGCAAGGGCGCACTGTCGGCCGACGGCAGCTTCCCGGAAGCCGGCCCGGCCACGGCCTTGCGCGCACTGCAGAGCATCGATGAATCGCTCAAGGACGTGAAGTTCGATTTGAACGCGGTGTTCACCAACGAGTTCGTGAAGAAGGCGAACGCCAAGTACTCCAAAGGATGACAACATGCACCGTTCGGGCTGAGCTTGTCGAAGCCCAGGCGACATGCGAACACCTGATTAGTGCCATGCCTCAGCCAATGCCCGTTCGCCCTGAGCCTGTATTCCCGATCGCCCTGAGCTTGTCGAAGGGAGGGTACGCAGTGCACGGTGCTGGCTTCGACAAACTCAGCCCGAACGGAGACAGTTGATGCCGTCGATTTTCGGCCCCGAGGCACTTTCGCTCGAAGGTGTCAGCTGCACCTTCGTCTCGCGCGACAACGCAACGCAGCGCTACACCGCCGTGAGCGACGTGACGCTCTCGGTTGGGGCAGGCGAGTTCGTGTCGGTGGTCGGCCCCACCGGCTGCGGCAAGAGCACGCTGCTCAACATGGCGGCAGGTTTGTTGTCGCCCAGCACCGGCGGCGTCAAGGTGTTCGGTGAGCCCCTCGTCGGCATCAACCGGCGTGCCGGCTACAGGTGCCAGTCTGAATCGCTGATGCCCTGGCGCACCGCGCTCGGCACCGTGATGGCGGGGCTGGAGTTTCGCGGCGTGGCCG
>JACMKW010000180.1 GCA_014379885.1 Rhizobacter sp. | reverse complement strand
TGCACGTGCTGCGGCTCGATGACTTGCCGCCGTCGGCCGCGCCTGACGAACTGCGCATTGCCGCCACACGCCAGGCCGGTGATGCACGTCAGATCCTCTACGCGTTCACCGTCAGCTATGCTGGCCAGGCTGTGGCCGAAGGGCGTGCGGCGGTGGTGCTCAACACACCCTTGTCCGCATGAACACTTCACTCAAGCGTGCGCTCGTCACCGGTGCCAGCGGTGACCTTGGCCGAGCCATCACACTGCGGCTCGCCCGCGACGGCTTTCATGTGATCGTGCACGCCAACAGCCGGCTCGCCGTGGCCAGCGAGTTGGTGGCCGAGATCGTGGCGACCGGTGGCAGCGCCGAAGCCGTGGCCTTCAACGTCGCCGATCGAGACGCAGCCCAGGCCGCCTGCACAAAGCTGCTCGCCGCCGGGCCGGTGCAGGTGCTGGTCAACAACGCCGGCACCCATGCGGATGCCGCCTTTCCGGCGCTCACCCAGCCGCAGTGGCAAGGCGTGATCGACGTGTCGCTCAACGGCTTTTTCAACGTGACGCAGCCGCTCACGATGCCGATGATCCGTACCCGCTGGGGCCGCATCATCAACATCTCGTCGGTGGCCTCGCTCACCGGCAATCGGGGGCAGGTGAACTACGCCGCCGCGAAAGGCGCGCTCAACAGTGCGACCAAGGCGCTGTCGCTGGAGCTGGCGAGTCGCGGCATCACCGTCAACGCCGTGGCGCCAGGGATCATCGATTCAGGCATGGCCGGTGGCACCTTCGACCAGACGACGATCGATCGCCTGGTGCCAATGAAGCGGGCGGGGCGGGCCGATGAAGTGGCGGCGCTGGTGGCGTTTCTCGCGTCAGCCGACGCGGGCTACATCACCGGCCAGGTCATCTCGATCAATGGCGGCATGGCCTGACGGATGGCGACTCAGGCGCGCTTGAATACCAGCACCGCGTTCGTGCCGCCGAACGCAAACGAGTTGCTGAGGGCCGCTTCGAGCTGAGGTGCTGTAGTCCCGGGTTGGGTGACCAGGTTCATGCGGCAAGCGGGGTCGATCTCGTTGCAATGTGCGTTCGGTGGCAGCTGGCGGTGGTGCAGCGCGAGCACGGTGAGCGCCGCTTCAAGGGCGCCCGCAGCACCCAGCAGGTGGCCATGCAATGCCTTGGTGGAGCTCACGCGAAGTTGCTCGAGGTCGTTGCCCCAGACCTCGGCCAATGCGTCGCGCTCGATCACGTCGCCAATGCGTGTGGCCGTGCCGTGCGCATTGCAATAGCCCACATCGCGGGGCTGCAGGTCAGCGCGGCGCAGCGCCGCACGCAGGGCGCGTGCCTGGCCGGCCACATCGGGCTTGGTGAGGTGGGTGGCATCGCAGCTGATGCCCCAGCCCGACAGCTCGGCATAAATGCGCGCATTGCGCCGCCGCGCTCGCTCGGCCGATTCAAGTACCAGGAAAGTGGCACCTTCGCCCAGCGCAAAACCCGTGCGGTCAGCGGAGAACGGGCGCATCGAGCTGGCAGCCTGGCCGGGCTCGAAGCTGGCCATGGTCTGCATGGCCTGCCAAGCCAACACGACGCCCGGCACGATCAGCGCTTCCGTGCCGCCGACCAGCGCCACATCGACCTCACCGTATTGCACGGCCTTGGCTGCTTCGGCAATCGCCACGGCCGATGAAGCGCAGGCCACGGCATAGGTGAGCACAGGCCCCAGCACGCGCTGGCGCATGGCCACGTGGGCTGCTGGTGCGTTGGGCATGAAGGCCGGCACCGTGAGCGGTGGCACCCGACCGTTGCTGCTGCGGTAGGCGGTGTCGAGCGAGCCCGCGCCGCCCATGCCACAACCCACGTACACGCCCATGCGTTCGGGGTCGGCGTCGAGCGTGCCGGCGTCCTTGATGGCGAGGTCGGCCGCAGCCACGGCCAGTTGGCTCACGCGATCCACCCCGGCAAGCTGCAGCTTGGTGAACCAGCGCAGCACATCGAAATGAGCAAGCGTGGCGGCTGCAGTGGGTTTGGGCAGTTCGGGGAAAACCGATTGAACCGCCGATTCACCACGCATCACGGCCGAAAACACCGCCTCTGGGGTGTCACCGTGCGGTGCGGCGAAGCCCAGGCCGGTAACCACGACCGGGTTCATCGGGGTGCCTTGTGCGCCGCGTGTGATGCCGTCAAGCGGGAATCGGTCCCTCGGGGCAGCGCGAGCCTCATGCCGGCGTTGTTTCAGCCCTGACCCGGTCCACCACGACGGCCAAGGCAGCCAGGGTGTCAACGTTGGAATCGACGTCAGGCAGGTTGATGTGGAAGTGATCTTCCACGGCAAAGAGAAATTCAACGAGGGCCAGGGAGTCGAGGCCCTTTTCGCGCATGGATGCGTTTGGGTCGAGCTCAGACGGATCGATGCCGTACTTTTCGTGAATCAAAACCTGCAGTTCCTTCAGCGAACTCATCGTCAAGCACCCTCTTGATGTCTGTCATCAACCGATTTCGGCCCTGCCGTTGAATCGGTCCCTGTGGCCGTGGATCGGCTCTTTTCTGCTGGGCTGGATGATATCAATTGCGCTCGGGCGGCACGCTTGTGGCGGGCCGCCATCGCAGCGACAACCAGGCAAAAACGGCACCGAGCGATGCCCCGGCAACGACGTCGAGCACCACGTGCTGCTTGATGGCCAATGTCGAGTACGCGATGGCCAGGAACCAGGCCGCGTTGACCAGTCGCCAAGCCGGCGGCACACGCGCCCGGCGCAACACGTCTTCGAGGCAGATGGCCGAGAACATGGCCACCGCCACATGCATCGACGGGCAGGCGTTGCCGGTCGCATCGACGCCATTCAGGAGCGCAAAACCCGGGGAACCCGCGACGTCCATCAACCGCGGTGGCACCGTGGTGGGCCAGAAATAGAACAAGGTGAGACCGGTCACGCAAAGTGCGCTCATCCACAGGCCGTACACCAGCAGCGCCCGAAAGCTGAGCTGCAGCCCTGGGGCGAAGCCCACATACAGCCACAGCGTGAGGTAGGGGAACAGGGCGGCCGGCTGGAACGGGATCAGGCGGTCAAGCGCTGTCAGGGGCATCATCGTCGGCAGGTAGGCCGGCGTGCGCAGCACGTAGAAATAGCCGATGAAAAAGAGCCAGGTGAATCCGGTGATGCCGAGCGCCTTCAGCGGCCAGTACCGGCGCACGCGAAGTGCGATATCCGCTTTCCAGGCCGCTGTGCGGGCTTGACTCATGGTGCTCACGGCTGAAAGGGTGGGCTGCGCCGCGTACGGCGCAGCAGCAAGCCGGGCAGGCGCAACATGAATTCGACCATCAGGCGCAGGTGCATCCAGGTCAGCAACAGGTTGTCGCGCCCATAACGAAAGTGCGAGACCCCGCCTTCTTCGACTGATAGGTACTTGACCGGAGCGGCCAGATTGACCGGCTTGACTCCCCGCCAGGCCAGGCGAACCACGACTTCGGTGTCGAAGTCGAAACGGCGCATCCAGGGTTGGCCGCGCATCACCGCAATGAGGTCGGCAACCGGGTAAACGCGAAACCCATAAAGCGAATCGTTGATGCCGGCACCCAAGGTTTCAAGGTTGGTCCACCAGTTGGAAACCCGCCGGCCCCGCACACGCAGCAGAGGCGCCGAGGCGTCGAACACCGGCTGCCCGAGCACCATGACCTCGGGCCGCTGCAACGAGGCCTGCATGAACACCGGAATCAGCTCGGCCGGGTGCTGGCCGTCTGAATCCATGGTCAGCGCGTGAGTGAAGCCGGCGATGCGGGCGGCGTGCAAGCCGTGCAGCACGGCCGCGCCCTTGCCGTGGTTGGCCGGCAGTTCCAGCAGCTTCAGGCCGGGGTCGGCGGCGGCCATGGCGCGCAGGCCTTCGGGCGTGCCATCGGTGCTGCCGTCGGTGACGACCCACACGGGGTTCCACTGTGCACGCGCCGTGCGCACGGTTTCGTACACCTGGGATCCGGTGTTGTAGCTGGGGATCAACAGCAGGTGGGTCGCCGACGCGTTCATCTGCGGCGCAACTCGGCTTCGAAGTAGGCCTCGAGCCGCAACAGCAGGCCGGAGTGGTCGGCTTCGGGCGCGAAGCGCTCGCCCAGGCGCACACGAAACACCATCGGGAAATGCGGCGGGCGCCAGATCGGCCAGCCTTTGCCGAGGTAGGGCGACTCGGTGTCGATGATGACCGTCTGGATCGGCACCTTGGCCAGATGCGCCAGCAGCGTGATGCCGGGCAGAAACTTGTTGACCGGTGGTGTGATGGTGCGTGTGCCCTCGGGGAACATCACCAGTTGACCGCCATTTTTCAGGTTGCGCACCGCGCCGCGCACCATGCCCCACGGCGGGTCGTTGCGGATGTAGCGCGCCAGCCGCGCGCCCGCGCCGAGGAACGGGTTGCGCATGAGGCTCGCCCGCATGATGCACACGCCGCGCGGAATGCGCGCCACGATGAGCAGCGCGTCAAGCGCGCTCGGGTGGTTGGCCGCGATGATGAGGCCGGCGTCGTCGTTGAGCACGTCGAGTGCGCTGTAGTCCAGGCGCATCACCCCTGTCCACACAAGCACGGCCCAGAAGCCGCGGTAGACCGACGCAATGGCGGCGCGGCCGATGACGGTGCCCCGCTCGCGCGAGAGGAACGGGTACAGCAGCACGCACACCAGGTTCCAGCTGAGTGACATCGCCCCCAGGTGCAGCAGCGCCAGGTAGAAGGCCACGCCCACCACGACTTGCTTGAGCATGCGCAGCAGCTTCATGTCGGGCTCAATCGGTGGCGTTGACCGAGGTGGACGAGGTCGCGAACACCCACGACACGGCGAACCCGACGGTCAGCGCCGACTTGCGCCGCACCAGCGGGCTGTCGTCGTAGACGGCGCCATGCAAGCCCTCGTAGCGCACAAAGCCTGCAGCCCAGGTGTTGCCGAACCGGCGCGAGGTCGAGGCCAGCGACTGCCAGCCGGCATAGCCGCCCCTCGCCGTGTAGGCGGGGCGCTGTGCGGTGGCGTAGAGGTCGGACACTTCGTAGTACTCGGCGTGGTATTTGCGATTGGCAAACAGCGGCCCGGTGAGCACGCCGATGTTCCAGCCACCGGCGGCGCTGATGTCGAGGTTGAGGTTGGGTGAAAACGTGGCGCCCACATAACGCGGCGAGCGCTCCAGCGAGATGGCAGCGCGCAGCGGCAAGCGCAGCTCGAGCTTGTAGTGCTGGTTTGCGGGTTCAACCAGCAGGATGTTGATGCTCGGGCCCACCTCGGCATTGCCAGGCAGGTCGGGCATGCCTTCACGCGCGGCGGTCTCGCTGCGCGTGGGCACGGCCGCACCGAGGCTCAAGTCGAGTTTCACGCGCTGCGAGTCGAACAGCATGGCGCGGGTGCCGTTGCGGTCTGACCTGAACCACGTGCCTCGGTACACGATGTACGGGAACGGCAGCAAGTAGCGGTGGCTTTGATCGGCGCCGCGGTAGTCGGGCACGTTCAGCACCGACAAGCCCAGGCCAAGCTCCCACAGGGGGCGTTGGACGACGGGTATCGGCCCGGTGTCGACCACGGAGGTTGGGGCGGGTGCACTGGTGGGTGCGGTGGCGGGTGCAGGCTCCTGCGCCCACGCCGTGACGGAGGTGACCACAAGCAGCAAGGCCGCCATGCCTGGGTGAATCAAGGAGTTCAAGCGGTGCTCCGTGGTCCAGTGAAACCGTGCGCTTCGATCTCGACCAGCAGCTCCGCACGACACACGTCGGCGTTGAGGTAAATGGCTTCACGTGCTGCTGTGCTGGCCGGCCCCACCGTGCGCTCGAATACCTCGCGCACGATGAGCAGGTCGGCGGGGTTGCGCACGTAGAGCGTATAGAACATGTCGCTGGCGGGGATGGACCGACCCGCACGCGCTTCGGCTGCTTCGCGCACGGCGGCGATGTTGGTCAGGCTCTCTTCGGTCTGCCGGCGAACGTCGCCCACATGCATGCTGGCGTGGCCGACGATGCTGGCCGTGCCCGAGATGAACAGTACGCTGCGGCCGCCACCCACATGAGCCAATGCGGCCCGCGAAAAGGTGGGTGCACGCGGGCCATAGGTGTCGGGGTAGCGGTAGGCGCTCACCTGGCGCGGGTTTTCAATGGCGATCGCTGGCTCGTGCCCGGCGAGGAAGAAGACCAGCAAGGGCCCACCGCGCGTGCCCAGGGCACACGCTGCGGGCGAGCCATCGAAGGCGCTGCGCTGCGCATCGATGAACGCCTGCTGGCGGCCTGCATTGAATTGCCGGTAGCGCTCGACGCCACCGGCTTCCATGTTGATGTCGGCGAAGTAGTTCCACACCCGCAGCAGCTGCGAGCACGGCGTGGCGCCGAGCACGCTGAACAGATCGGCATACGCGCGCTGGGTGGCGGCCTGCATGCCCAAGGGGGTGTCATCGATCACCGCGCAGCCATGCAGCCAGTGCCCGTCGGTCACGTAACGGATGCAGCCGTGGCTGTGTTCCTGCGTGGGGTTGCCACTGGCCCAGGCGTCGACAAACGCCGTGTCGCCACCGAGCAGCGGGGCCTGGAGCGCTTGCGGCGCAGTACCGACCGAGCGGCCACCCAGCAAGTGAGCCGGCAAGCCGGCATCACTCGGGCGCAGCCGGTGGAACGTCAACGCGGGAGGATTTGTGAGCACGTGAGTCAGCGAAGCAGGATCAGTGGAGGCAGGCGAGTTCATGCAACTGATTCGGGTACTTCGGGGAGCCGTGAGAGAGTGTCGTGAGGGCACGTGTCGCGAGCGTGAAACACCTCGTGAAACGAAGCAGCATTGTATCTGCGGCCCTCGCAGGCACTTCCCCTGAATGGCCGACCCGTGGGCTGCGTCAGCGGGCCCGGAAAACGATCTCTTTCATTCGGGCGAGCCGGGGCGCCACCATCGGCGTGGTGAGCATGGTGCTACCCACGGCCATCAGCAGCAGCGCGGTGAAGGTTTCATCGCTGATCAACGCCTTGTCGAGCAGCACGTTGGCGAAAATCATCATCACCAAGCCTTTGGTCTGCAGGAACCAGCCAATCAGCGAGCTCTCCCCGGGTTGCCACTTGAGAATGCGCCCGGCGAGGTGGGTCGCGATGAGCTTGCCAAGCACCGACACCAGCAGCATGGCGCCAGCGGCGATGAACACCGAAGCCCCGCCGACCTGCCAATTGGTGCGCAAGCCGGTGCTCAGAAAGTACACCGGCGCGGCCACCAGCAGCACGTTATGGCGCAACGCGTCGAGGTGCTTTTGCTCGAACCAATGTGCATCCATGATGGCGCCGGCGAGAAAGGCCCCGACCATGAAATGCAAACCCGCCCAATCGGCGCCCAGCCCGCAGGCCGCCAGCCAGATGATCCCCACGTACCAGCGGTCACGCTCAGGAATGCGCTGCATCAGCTGGCGAACCAGCCAGCCCACGGCGGCAAACGCGACCAGGAAGCCGAGCTCCTTGCCGATGCGCGTCCAGTCGAGCAGGATCACCGCCAGCACGCCCCAGATCGCGATGTCGTCAACGCTCGAATAACGCAGGATGCGCTGGCCGATGGGTTGGCGCAACACGTCGAGTTTTTCCATCAGCAACATCAATATCGGCAGCGCCGTCACCGAGCAGGCCATGCCGATGCCGATCACGAATTGCCAGTTCGCCGCTTGCGGGCCGATCCACCCAGGGAACATCAACAGCACCGCGGCCACGCCGCAGCCGAATGCGAGCGGCACGCCAAGCGCCAGGCCCGCCGTGATGCCGCTCTCTCGCCGGTGATGCCACGCTTGTTTCAAGTCGAGCTCGATGCCTGCGATCCACACGAACAGCATCACCGCCCACCAGGCAATGCCGTTGAGCGACTGGATCACCGATGGGTTGAACACGAAGCGGTGAAACTCAGGGAAGGCGGCACCCAGAATGCCCGGCCCGAGCAAGATGCCGGCGACCGTTTGCACCACCACCAGCGGCGCGAAGTAATCGGTGCGGAACAGGCGCCAGATCAGGTAGGGCACGCTGAAGATGATCAGCATGGCGATCAGGAAGATCTCGGTGGTGCTCATGGGGGCAATGGGGCGATGAAAGTGGCGGCGCGCGTGCGGCGCCGCCTGGCGGCGGGCAGTGTGCCACGCGGGCTTGGCGCCTGCCTTGACCTCAGGCGCGCAGCACCGACAGGCCGAGATCCTCGAACGCGCTCGTCTGGCGCTTGGGCACGCTGCGCTCCACGATTAAACCCGTGGCGGCCTGGCAAGGTGCGATCACACAACTCGACGCCGCGTTGAGCTTCTCGCTCGAAGCGAGCACCCAGGTCTCGGCCGCTTGCGACATCAACGCGCGCTTGATATGCGCTTCTTCCAGGTCGCCGGTGGTCAGCCCGGTCTGCGGGTGAGCGCCGGTCACGCCCATGAAGAACAGGTCGGCGTGGATGAGGCGGATGGCTTGCAGCGCCGCGGCCCCGACTGCCACCACCGAATGCTTGAACAGGCGCCCGCCGATCAGCACCACCTCGATGTGCGGGTGCGCCACCAGGGCCACCGCGATGGTCGGGCTGTGCGTCACCACCGTGGCGGCCAGCGAGGCCGGCAATTGCAGCGCCAGTTGCTCGCAGCTCGTGCCCCCGTCCAGAAACACCACCTGGCCTGGCCGCACCAGGGCCGCCGCCGCGCGGCCGATCGCCCGCTTGCCTTCGGGCTCAACCTGAGTGCGCATGGCGAAGTTGCCCAGCGCCTGCGAAGACGGCAGCGCGCCGCCATGCACACGTTGCAGCAGGCCTTCGGCCGCCAGCGAGCGCAGGTCGCGGCGGATGGTGTCTTCCGACAGGCCGAGCTCGACGCTCAGCGTGGCGGCCACGATCTGCCCATCTTGCTTGAGCCGCTGCAGGATGAGTTGTTTGCGTTGCCTGGTGAGCATGGCGCCAGTGTGCACGAAAAATCTTGACATTGCACGAAGTTGCACGAAATATCGGGGTTCTGATTTGCAATGAAGGAACACGCTCCATGAAGCCTTTGATGATCCTGGTGGCCGGGCCTTACCGCTCGGGCACGGGCGACGACCCCGCGCGCATCGCGGCCAACCTGCACGCCATGCAAGTGGCGGCACTCGCGCTCTTTCGCGCGGGCCATGTGCCGCTGACTGGCGAGGCGCTGGCCTTGCCGCTGATCGAATTGGCAGGCTCGCGTGCTGTTGGCGACGCCATCTTCGATGACATCTTTCACCCGCTGGCGCGCCGTCTTGTGGCGCGTTGCGACGCCTGCCTGCGCGTGGGCGGCGTCTCGCAAGGTGCCGACGAGATGGTGGCGCTGGCTCAGGCCCATGGCGCCGCCGTGTACCTGCGGCTCGAAGATGTGCCGGCGGCCAGCGAAGAGGTGGCGGCATGACGGCGGCCCCCGAGCGCGTGCGCATCATCGAGTCCACCGTGCTGTCGAACGACTGGTACCTGCTGAAAAAAACCACCTTCGACTACCGTCGAAATGACGGCCAATGGCAACGCCAGAGCCGCGAAACCTATGACCGCGGGAACGGCGCCACCATCCTGCTTTACAACCGCGAGCGCAAGACCGTGGTGCTGACGCGCCAGTTCCGCTTCCCCGCCTATGTGAATGGCACGCCCGACGGCATGCTGATCGAAGCCTGCGCCGGCCTGCTGGACCAAGACGACCCGGCCACCTGCATCAAGCGCGAGACCGAAGAAGAAACCGGCTACCGCGTCGCCGACGTGCGCAAGGTCTTCGAGGCCTACATGAGCCCCGGCTCCGTTACCGAGCGCCTGTTCTTTTTTGTCGGCGCCTACGAGCCGCAACACAAGGTGTCGGCCGGTGGCGGCGAGGCCCACGAGGGTGAAGACATCGAGGTGCTGGAACCCACACTTGACGAAGCGCTGGCGATGGTCGAGCGCGGTGAAATTCGCGACGGCAAGACCATCATGCTGCTGTATTACGCGAAGCTGAACGGCCTGTTGGGTTGACGTGCGAGGTTGATGTGTTGGGTTCATGTTTACCCAGGCAGCCCCACTGCCAGCGGCCTGGACACACTCGGTAAACTCCTGCGGTTCACTCCCGCGATACAGGAATTACCGACATGGCTTCTCAGCAGTTTGCAGGCACCACCCCCGACGTGGTGGTGATCGGGGGGGGGCCGGGCGGGGCGACCGTGGCGGCGCTCCTGGCGGACAAGGGCCACGACGTCGTCATGTTCGAAAAGGCCCAGCACCCGCGCTTTCACATTGGCGAATCGCTGCTACCGATGAACATGCCCCTGTTTGACCGCCTGGGCGTGCGCCGCGAAGTCGAAGCCATCGGCATCACCAAGCTCGGCGCCGAGTTCGTGTCGCCGTGGCACGAGCACACCAGCCGATTCTTCTTTGCCGAGTCGATGGACAAGTCGTTCCCCTACGCGGTGCACGTGCGCCGCTCCGAGTTCGACGAACTGCTGTTCCGCCACGCCGCCAAGCTCGGCGCACGCACCTTCGAGAACCAGCGTGTGCTCAACGTCGACATGGACGCCGGCAAGGGTGGTGACATGCGCGCACTCGTGAAGGTGAAAGACGAGCAAGGCGTCGAGACCGAATGGCGCCCGCGTTTTGTGATCGACGCGAGCGGGCGTGACACGCTGCTGGCCAACCAGTTCGACGCCAAGGAGCGCAACCGCGAGCACGCAAGCGCGGCCTTGTTCGGCCACTTTCACAACGCCGAGCGTGCACCCGGAAGGCTGGAGGGCTGCATCACGCTGTTCTGGTTCGACCACGGCTGGTTCTGGTTCATCCCCTTGCTCGACGGCACCACCAGCGTGGGCGCCGTGGCCCACCCGAGCTACTTCAAGGATTACCGAAAGGGCGCGACCCTTGACGACTTCCTGATGCAGACCATTGCCCTCGCGCCCAAGCTCGCCGAGCGCTTGAAGAACGCCACCATGATCGAGCCGGCCACCACCACCGGCAACTACGCCTACAACGCCAAGTTCTGCCGCGGTGACCGCTTCGCAATGGTCGGCGACGCCTATGCCTTCGTCGACCCGATGTTCTCGTCGGGCGTTTATCTCGCGATGAACAGTGCCTTCGAAAGCGCCGCGGGCGTCGACCTGTGGCTCAAGGGTGAAGCCCGCGCGGCCGAAAAGCAGTTCCGCCATTTCGAGAAGGTGATGAAGCACGGCCCCAAGATGTTCTCGTGGTTCATCTACCGCATCACGTCACCCGCCATCCGCAATATCTTCATGTACCCGCGCAACATGTGGCGCATGCAAGAGGCGCTGCTGTCCATCCTGGCCGGCGACTTGTTCCGCGACACCCCGGTGGGCCCTCGTCTGTGGGGCTTCAAGTTCATCTACTACGCCTCGTGCCTGGCCATCTGGCCGCAGGCGTTCAAGGCCTGGCTCTGGCGCCGCCGCAATGTGAAGCAGGCAGCCGAAGATGCCGGTGGTCGCGTGGTGGGCGCGGTCTATGTGCAAGACCCCGACCCGAGAAGCCGCTCCGGCGCCCAGGCCTGAGCGCAGAGGCTGAGAAATTTTTGATTTCCGTTCAGCCTGAGCTTGTCGAACGGCCCTGTGCACGGCGCTGGGCTTCGACAGGCTCAGCCCGAACGGAGAGAGAAATCAAAAATCTCAAGCTCTCAAGCAACCCACGGCGGTACGAAGGGCGCCTGGTTGCCGATGACCGCCTGGCCGCCCACCGGCAGCACGGCCACCGCTTCGAAAGGCTCGTCGTGCGGGTTGAACAGTGCGAACTCCGTGTCCGGCGGCACCACAAGGGCGCAGCCGGGTGCCAGCTGGTGGCGCACCCCGCCGACGGTGGCCTCGGCGCGGCCCGCAATGGCCACGAATATTTCTTCGCGTGTGTGAGCCGATGCGGGTGCGGCTCGGTGTGCGGCGCCATCGTCACACGCCATGCGGCGTTCTCAACGGAGCCGCGGCTGGGCGAAGCCAGGCCGGTGAAGGTGACGCCTGGCAAGGTGAACACCGGGGCGTCAGAGGCAGCAATGAACGGCATGTTGATCTCCAGAGGCATATAGTCAAGAAAGTTGACTATATGAGCAAACCTGCTGATGGTCAAAAAAGTTGACGAAATTCGCGTGACGCCGCTGATCGACCATGTCGGTTGGCGGCTGTGGCGTGCCAGCCAGGCGTGGATGGGCCGCTTTCAGCGCGACATGGTCGCCGCCGGCCACCCGGTTTTTGCCGAGGCGCGGGCGCAGCTCATTCCGCACATTGACCGCGAGGGCACGCGACAGTCTGACCTGGTGCTGCGCATGGGCCTGAGCAAACAGGCCGTGCAGCAGCTGGTGGTGGGCCTGGAACGCGACGGCCTGATCGAACGCTTGCCCGACCCCGACGACGCACGCGGCAAGGTGGTGGCTTTCACCGAGCGTGGCCAGGCCATGCTGACCGATGCCAACGACGTGAAAAAAACGATCGAAAAAGAGTACCGCACCCAGCTCGGCGCCGAAGGTTTTGCGCAGTTGGTAGCGGCGCTGGACCGGCTGGACGAGACAGGTTGAGCGGCGGCGAACCATGCCGCAGCTCGCGCACCGTCAAGCTCGCTGCAGCGTGCGCCCGAAGAGGCTGAACAACCGCTCCCAATGCCGCTCGGCCGCTGGCTGGTTGTAGATGCCGGCGCGCAACGGAAACACGAACCCATGCTCCACCGCCGGGTACCACTCGATGCGGTGCGGCGTGCCGGCCGCTTCCAGCGCGGCTTGCAACTGCAAGATGTCGGCCGGCGGCGCCCACTTGTCGATCTCGGCGCAGGCGAAGTAGCTTTCGCAGCGGATGCGTGCGGCCAGGCGGTGGGGTGAATCGGGTTTGTCGGTCGCCATGTTGGCGCCGTGGATCGAGGCAATGCTGCTGAATCGATCAGGAAAGGTCGCCGCAGCCCACATGACGATCGGCCCGCTCATGCAGTAGCCCACCGCGCCGATGCGCTTGGCGTCGGCCGCGGGCTGGGTGTCGACGAAGCGCAGCAAGGCCTCGGTGTCGCAAGCGGTGGTGGTGGCGTTGAGTGTGGACATGTGCCCGAACATCTCGGCCATGCCGGCCTCGGTGCGATCCTTCAACCAGTAGTCGCGCGAGCGCCGGTAGTAGAGGTTGGGCAGCACGACGAAGTAACCCACCGACGCCAGCCGGCGCGCCATGTTGTGCAGCTCTTCGCGCTTGCCGGGAGCGTCCATGTAGAACAGCACCACCGGGTGCGGCCCGCCCTCGTCGGGGTGGACGACGAAGCTGTTCATGGCGCCGTCGGCGGTGGGGATGTCGATGTGGTGTTCGATCACAAGAGGCTCCTTGAAAACGGGTTGATGAAGTCAGGCTGGAATGCGGGCTGCGATAGCGGCGTCGAGCGCACCTTCGCCGCGTGCGATGGACGCGTCGAACATCGCGGCCACGCCGGGCATCACGAACAGGTCAACGCCACCACGCTGGGCCTCTTCGATCATCAGCCGCACGTCCTTTCGGGCCATGGCCACCTCGAACGAAGGCACGGCAAGGTCGCCCGACGCGATGCGCGCGGCGCGCGCCGGCAGCATCTGGCCCGGGTTGAAGTGCTTGAAGAGCGAGAACGCCTCTTCGGTGGACAGGCCTACCGCATGCGCAAGGCGGTTCACGTCGCCGAGCACACCCATGATGCCCAGCAGCGTGAGGTTGCCAAAGAGCTTGAACGCCGCGGCGCGCTCAGGCGCGTCGCCCAGGTAGACCACATTGCCGGTCATCTTCTGCAGCGCGGGCAGCAGCGTGTCGTGGTGCGACTTGTCGCCCGAGACGAGCATCAGCCCGGTGCCGTCGGCCGCGTTCGACGGGCCCATGAACACCGGTGCGTGCACGAATGTTTGCCCACGTTCGCGCCAGCGCGCCACACGCTCGGCGGTGGGTGTCACGGCGGTGGTGGTGTGGTCAACGATCCAGGTGCTCTTGGGGATGGCTGATGCGAGCGGCTCCAGCACCGCATCGACCGACGCGTCATCCGCCAGCGACAGGTGAACGCGCTCAACGCCGGCCAGTGCCTCGGCCGCGTCGGAGAACGCCTTGGCGCCATGCGCTTCAAGTGCTAGCGCCTTGGCGGCGCTGCGGTTCCACACATTGACTTCGTCGCCGTTGGCCAGCAGGCGGCGCACAAAGCCCGAGCCCATCAGGCCGGTTCCGAAAAAAGCGATCTTCATGGGGATCCTTCGAGAATGGTGGAGCGCCACGATACGCCAGGCGAGGCTGGCGCGCTGCCCGAAGGCATTCACGCGGTTGCTGCGCTACACAGCCCGAGCAGCGCCAGCCTTCGTGCGCGCCAGTTCCTTGAACAGCGCCTGGCAGCCGCCGCTGAGGTAGCTGCCCCGGCGAACCAGAAGCGCCACCGGAATGCTCACGTTCAGGTCATCGACACGAATGACTGCCAACTCGCGCCGCGCGAGTTCTTCTTCGATGGCGCCTGCCTGAAGCAGCGCGAGCCCGAACCCGGCCTCGACCAGGCGCTTCTGCGCGGTGAGGCCGTCAATGGCCACCCAGTCGATCTGGTCGATGCCACGTGTGAGGAACTGTGCGAACACCGAGGCTGCAAAACTTTCGCTGCGGCGGTCTTGCACGGCAAACGCCAGCCAACGTTCACCCGCCAGCCGCTCCAGAGACTTCACACGCTTGCCTGCCAACGCGTGGCTTGCCGAGCACACGACCACGAGGCGCTCTTGCTGCACCACGCGGCAGTCGAGGTCTGCGGCGTGGTCTTCGAAGTAGCGCAGGCCGATGCTTGCTTCACCGGCCCGCACCTTGGCGCTGACTTCGGCGCTGGTGGCGGTTTGCAAGCGCAAATCGAGGTTCGGTAGCTTCGACTTGACGCGTTTCAAGGCGCCCGCCAGCGTGGCATTGGCCAGCGTGCCCACGGTCACCATGTTCACCGCGCCGGCGTCGCCGGACTTTGACGCGTCGACCGCGGCTTGCGCATCGCCTAGCGCAGCCGCCACGCGCTCGGCATACGGCAGCAGCGAAGCCCCCAGCTCGCTCAGCACCAACCCACGGCCAATGCGCTCGAACAGCGGTGCGCCTACTTGCTGCTCCAGCAGCGCCAGCCGCCGGCTGATGGCCGACTGTGTGCGCGAGAGCGCGCTGGCCGCCGCCGATACACCGCCTCGCTGGTGCACGGCCAGAAAGGTTTCAAGTGCTTCTGAATCCATGGTGTCCCTATACATGCAAAAAGCTGATCGAAGTCAGAAGCATTATGAGTTTGACGCCACATGTCGTGGCTTGCACGATGGCGCCTTGTCCACCTGGAGAGCCAGAACATGAAAAACGCGATGAACGCTGCGAGAGGCCAGGCCTTTCTCGATCTGCACAAGGCCGAGCGCGGCTTCGTGATGCCCAACGCCTGGGATGCAGGCAGCGCCGTGCTGCTCGCCCATGAAGGCTTCGGGGCCATCGGCACCACCAGTGCCGGCATCGGGTTTTCGCTCGGCAAGCCCGACTACAACATTCGTGACGCGCGGCTGGCCGTCACACGCGACGAGATGCTCGACGCCATCCGCCGCATCGCGGCGGCCGTGCCTATTCCTGTTAACGCTGATCTGGAGGCGGGCTACGGCGACACACCCGAGCAAGTGGCCGA
>JACMKW010000179.1 GCA_014379885.1 Rhizobacter sp. | reverse complement strand
TTCATCACCTCGGCCACGCTGGCGGCCTTCTTCACCTGCGCGGGCAGGCTCCAGGCGGCGTCGACGGTGATCTCGGGGTCGTAGCCCAGCACGTTCATGCCGAGCTTGATGGCGGCGTCGGCCACCAGGCAGCCGATCTTGCCCAGGCCCACGATGCCCAGCGTGCGGCCGGCGAGCTCGAAACCGGCGAAGTTTTTCTTGCCGTCTTCGACCAGCTTCTCCATCTCGGGGTTCTTTGGGTCGAGGCTCGCTACGAAGCGCAGGGCTGGCGCCAAGTTGCGCGCGGCGATCAACATGCCGGCGAGCACAAGCTCCTTCACTGCGTTGGCATTGGCTCCGGGGGCGTTGAACACCGGCACGCCGCGCGCGCTCATGGCCTTGACGGGAATGTTATTGGTGCCGGCGCCGGCACGGGCGATGGCTTTCACGCTGGTCGGTATGTCGATCGTGTGCATGTCGGCCGAGCGCACCAGCACGGCATCGGGGCGTGCCATGTCTTTACCAGTCTTGTAGCGCTCGGCGGCCAGGCGCTTCAGTCCGTTGGCGGAGATCTGGTTGAGAACCAGGATGTCGAACATGGTTTGGTCTCCTCGGTGGTTTGGAGCCAGCGTGCCACGCTGGGGTCTTCATGCCATCCCGGGAAACCAGTACCTCGTCATTCCCGCGAAGGCGGGAATCCAGCATCGCGGCACCGTGGATTCCCGCCTGCGCGGGATGACACGGTGGGTGGTCAGGGGTGCTGCGCGGCAAACTCTTTCATGTACGCCACCAACGCCTTCACCCCCTCCACCGGCATCGCGTTGTAGATGGAAGCTCGCATGCCTCCCACCGACCGGTGCCCCTTGAGCTGCAACATGCCACGCGCCTCCGCACCCTTCAGGAAAGCCGCATCCAGCGCTTCATCCTTCAGCTTGAAAGGCACGTTCATCAGCGATCGGTCTTCCTTGGCAATGGAGTTGCTGTAGAACGAGGCGCTGTCCAGATAGTCATACAACAGCGCCGCCTTGGCGCGGTTGTGCGCCTCCATGGCCTTCAACCCGCCCTGTGCCTTGATCCACTGGAACACCAGCCCGGCGATGTAGATCGCATAAGTAGGTGGCGTGTTGAGCATGGAGTCGGCTTCGGCCTGCTGCTTGTAGTCAAAGGCTGAGGGCGTGATGGGCAACGCCCCGCCCAGCAAATCATCACGCACGATGACGATGGTCAGACCGGCCGGCCCGATATTCTTTTGCGCGCCGGCATAGATCACGCCGTACTTGGCAACGTCGACCGGGCGCGACAAGATGTTCGATGACATGTCGGCCACCAGCGGCACCGTGCCGGTGTCGGGCACCCAGTGGTACTCCACGCCACCGATCGTTTCGTTGGAGCAGATGTGCACATAAGCCGCATCGGGGTCAAGCTTCCAGGTGCTTTGCTTGGGCACGTTGGTGAATTGGCTGGCCTCGGCCGTGGCGGCCACGTTGACCTTGCAGTAGGCCTTGGCTTCCTTGATCGACTTCTTGGCCCACTCGCCGGTGTTGATGTAGTCGGCGGTGGTCTTGCCGCGCAGCAGGTTCATCGGGACGATGGCGTTTTGGCCAATGGCGCCGCCTTGCAGGAACAGCACCTTGTAGTTGACTGGTATGGCCAGCAGCTCGCGCAGATCGGCTTCGGCCTGCGCGTGGATCGCGATGAACTCCTTGCCGCGGTGGCTCATCTCCATGACCGACATGCCAGAGCCCTTCCAGTCGAGCATTTCATCGGCTGCCTGGCGCAGAACCGATTCGGGCAGGGCGGCAGGGCCGGCGCTGAAGTTGAAAACGCGAGTCATGGAGGGTCTCCGCAATAAGAACTGGTGAAGGTCGCCCGAAAGAGGGGCAGCTCGCAAGCTTATCCGAAGCCCCCGGGCTGGTAGATTCCTCTGATGACTGCTTCAGAACCCCCACGCTCACTTCGTTCACTGCCCCCCGAGGGGGCGGCTGCCGCCTCGGGGCGGCCCGGTGGCGACAGCACGACCTTCTTCTGGCACGACTACGAAACCTTCGGCCGAGTGCCCCGCCGCGACCGGCCCTCGCAATTTGCCGGCGTGCGCACCGACGCTGACCTGAACGAGATCGGCGAGCCGGTGATGGTGTTCTGCCAGCCCGCACCCGACTATCTGCCCGACCCCGAGGCCTGCCTGCTCACCGGCATCCTGCCGCAGATCTGCCTGGTACAAGGCCTGCCCGAACATGCATTCGCCGACGTGATCGAAAAAGAGTTGTCCCAGCCCGGCACGGTGGGTGTGGGCTACAACTCCATCCGCTTCGACGACGAGGTCACACGCCACCTGTTCTGGCGCAACTTGATCGACCCCTATGCGCGCGAGTGGCAGAACCAGTGCGGGCGCTGGGATCTGCTTGACGTGGTGCGTGTGACCTGGGCGCTGCGGCCCGAGGGCATCGAGTGGCCCAAGCATGACGATGGCCGGCCTTCGTTCAAGCTGGAGCACCTCACCAAAGCCAACGGCCTGGTGCACGAGGCGGCGCACGATGCCTTGTCTGACGTGCGCGCCACCATTGCCATGGCGCGGCTCATCAAGCAGCGCCAGCCCAAGCTGTGGGACTTCTGCCTGCGCCTGCGCAAGAAAGACGAGGTGATGAAGGAAATGGGCGTGGGCCGGCCTTTCTTGCATGTGTCGGGCATGTACGGCGTGGAGCGCGGCGGCATTGCCCTGGTATGGCCGCTGGCGCCACACCCCAACAACAAGAACGAAGTGATCGTGTGGGATCTCGCGGCCGACCCGTCGGAGCTGTTCACGCTCGATGTGGACACCATCCGCCAGCGCATGTTCAGCAAGACCGATGATTTGCCCGATGGCGTGACGCGCCTGCCGATCAAGACCATCCACATCAACAAGTCGCCCATCGTTGTGGGCAACTACAAGCCGTTTGGCGCGGTCATGGCCGACAAGTGGGGGCTGGACATCGAGCAGTCGTTGCGCCACGCCGAGCTGGCGGCGCAGAAGGGCCAGCTGCTTGCCGGCATGTGGCCGGCAGTGTTTGAGCGGCCAGCGCCTGAAGGCAAACCTGATGTCGACGAAGACTTATACGGGGGCTTCATCGGCAACGAAGACCGCCGCAGCCTGCAGCGCCTGCGCGGCGTCGGCCCCGCGCAACTGGCCGACAAGCGCCCGGCGTTTGCCGACAAGCGACTGGACGAACTTTTCTTCCGCTACCGCGCGCGCAACTTCCCCGCCACCTTGAGCGACGCAGAACGTGCGCAGTGGCAAGAGCACTGTGCCCACCGTTTGCATGACGGCGCGGGAGGCGCGCTCACGCTCGAAGCCTTCTTCGAGCGCATTGACGTGCTGGAGCAGGAGGCCGATGAACGTGGTCAAGAGATCCTGGGCGCGCTTGTCGACTACGCCACTGAAATCGCACCGGAGAGAGACTGATGATGCTGATCCCCAAGTCCATTTGTGTTGCCCTCGTCAGCGTGGTGCTGACGGGCCTGGCTGGCTGCGAAGGCCTGGAAGGCGCACGCATCCGCGACCAGAACTCGCCAACGGTATCGGTGCGCGCCACATTCCGTCCGGAAGTGCTGAGCCGCGGGCGCAGCGAGGGCGGCATCGAAGTCGGCTACGAGCGCTATCGCGCCAATGACACGCAGCAACTCGGCGCCGGGCAGCACGTCGACGTGGGCACGCAGCACATCAGCGGCCCCGACAGCCTGCACAACCAGGTGACGGTGCAGCAAGGCCACCTGGCCTATGCCCAGCGCATCTCCTTCGGGTCGCATTTCAGGCTGGAGCCAAGGCTCGGTGTGTCGCGCATGGGCACCGACCTCACGGTCGAGCCGACGGTCTCCACGCAGCGCGCGCAGTCGCAGCGCTGGGGCACCCGGTTCTTCTACGGCATCACGCCGAGCTGGCGCTTCAATGACGTACTGGCCCTGGAGGCCCGCGTCACCGGCAGCAACGGGGGTGCAATGCGCACCTATGCCTTCGACGCAGGGCTGCTGGTGAGCCCGGTGCCCGGCGCGTCGCTGCGCCTGGGGTACTCGGAGCGCCGCCACACCGGCTACGTGCCCGACTCGCTGTCCGAACTGGACATTCGCGTGCGTGGGCCGTCGGCTTCGCTGGTGTTCGATTTCTGAGTTGCCCATGAAAAACCCGAGACGAGTGTCTCGGGTTGATCAAGCGTCTCAGTGCAGCCTGATCAAGCAACGCCCGAGGATCCGGCTTGGCCGGGCGCGCCCTGCAAGGCGGCAGCGTAGCGACTGTGGGGCCTCTATCAGGCCGTGACTTTGTCTGTCGCGTCGGTGAAGTCTTGCTCACGCTCGAAGACTACGCGACCGGCATTACGCCAGAGCGAACCGACGTCACTAACGCCGCGCAGCGGCGTTAGTGCGCCGCTCATTTCGCGTCGCGGATGACTTTCTTCTCGTTCTCGTGAGTCATCTTGGCCTCGGCCTTTTCCTGCTTGGCGATGGCGCGTGCGTTCTTCTTGCAGGCGTGTTCAGCCATTCCGTTGGCTGAAACTTCGCACTCGGCCTTGTTCAACTCCTTGTTGGCATCGGCCACCTTCTTGCGAGCCTTGTATTCGCCCTTGGATTCCACCTTGGCATCCTTGGCCGCTTGAGACAAAGGTGTGGGGGTGGTGGTGGTGGCGTTGGTCTCGCTATTGGTAACGGTTTGGGCCAGGGCGGCGCCGCCAAAAGCGAACGAGGCAGAGATCAAGGCGATGGTGAGAATGTTTTTGCGCATGGAGGTTTCTCCTTCAGTTGACTGAAGTTGCAGGCTACCCAAACTTCACGCGTTCTCGCGCGCTGAACAGCGTTTCGCCGTCGAGTCGCGGCGCATTCCGACACGCGCCTTGCCTCTTCTCCGACCATGGGGCAGCCCATAAAAGAAAAAAGGCCGGCAGTGCCGGCCTTTGAGCTTTGTGAGTCTCGGATTCAGTAAGCACCTGAGCGCCGCACGATCAAGCCACGCCCGCGGAACCGGCTTTGCCGGGCCGCCAGGCGGGCCTTGCAGGCCGCGTCGGGCCAGGGGCCCGACCCTTCGCCAGGCGCATCTTGTCCACTGGACAAGATTCGTCCGGGCTCAGCCCCTCGGGGGCAGGAGCGGCAGCGACTGGGGGGCCCTGTCCCTCAGGCAGTGACCTTGTCTGCCGCGTCGGTGAAGTCCTTGATCTGATCGAAGTTCAAGTACTGGTACACCTTGCTGCTGGCGGCGGTGAGTACGCCCATGTCGGCCAGGTACTCCTCGCGGTTCGGGATGCGCCCGAGCTTGGAGCAGATGGCGGCCAGCTCGGCCGAACCGAGGTAGACGTTGCTGTTCTTGCCCAGGCGGTTTGGGAAGTTGCGTGTGCTGGTCGAGAACACGGTTGCGCCTTCCTTCACCTGCGCCTGGTTGCCCATGCACAGGCTGCAGCCCGGCATTTCCAT
>JACMKW010000178.1 GCA_014379885.1 Rhizobacter sp. | reverse complement strand
GTGCCTGTCCATTTGCCGCTGGTGAGTTTGTGCAGGTAGGTCTGCTTCTGCGCGTCGGTGCCATGAGCGTGCAAGGCCTCATAGGCGCCGTGCGACAGGCCGGGGTACATGGTCCAGGCCTGGTTGGCCGAGTTCATCATCTCGTAGAGGCACTGGTTCACCAGGTGCGGCAGGCCTTGGCCGCCGTAGGCCGGGTCGCAGCCCAGCGCGGGCCAGCCGGCTTCCACGTACTGGGCATAGGCTTCCTTGAAGCCCTTGGGCGCCGTGACTGCGTGGGTGGTCTTGTCGAGTGTGCAGCCTTCTTCGTCACCACTCTGGTTGAGCGGGAAGATCACCTGCGAAGCGAACTTGCCACCTTCTTCGAGCACCGCATTGATGGTGTCGGCGTCAATGTCAGCATGGGGCGGAAGTGCCCGCAGTTCTTCAACCACGTTGAGCACCTCGTGCATCAGGAACTGCATGTCGCGCAACGGGGGGGTGTACTGGGCCATCATGAACTCCTTGAATATTGGAATGGAAACTTGGATGTCGCGTTATCGGCGCGCGGTGCGCGCAGCTTGACGGGGTGCTGGCTGAACGGCGTAGTACTCGACCACCCGCTCGAAGCCGGTGCGGGCGTGGTCGAGCGCGCCGGGCAAGCGCAGGAACCGGGCGTCGTGGTGTACCGCCAGAATGTGGCCGTGGATCTCGAACAGCATCTGCTGTGCATCGGTGTCAGTACGCAAATGCCCCTCTTCCATGGCCATGCGGATGGCACGCTCCAGCGCCACGTGCCAAGAGCGCACCATGGTCACCAGCGCATCGCGCACCGGCCCGGGCCGGTCGTCGAACTCGACCGCGCCACTGATGTAGATGCAGCCCGAATCGAGCTCCACCGCCACGCGCTGGATCCAACGCTCGAAGAGGGCGCGCAAGCGCGGCAGGCCACGTTCTTCGCGCAGCGCGGGGAAAAACACTTCTTCTTCAAACTTGGCGTGGTACTCGCGGATCACCGAGATCTGCAACTCTTCACGCGAGCCGAAGTGGGCAAAAACACCCGACTTGCTCATGTGCATCAAGTCGGCGAGCGCACCGATCGACAAACCTTCGAGCCCCATGTGAGAGGCGAGGCCCAGCGCGGCTTCGAGAATGGCGGCACGCGTCTGCTGGCCCTTTTGCATTTGCTTGGGATTCTCGCGAACGGGCTTGTGAGCAACACTCATGCGGTGGGCTTGCGATGACGCAAATAAAACGAACGATCGTTCTATTCTTACCGAGTTTTGCGGGCGGTGGGATGTGTTTTCAGCCTCGTTTGTCACCTTTTTTCTAGGCAAGCTCGCCTAGACCCGTCCTCACCCGAGGGTTAACCCGCGAGTTTATGGATCACCTGGATTCACGCATGAAGATCACCGTGGTGGGCCTCGGGGCCGTTGGAGGTTTGATTGCCGCGCGGCTGGCGCTGGCGGGCCATGAGGTCAGCGCGCTTGCGCGCGGTGCCACCTTGAACGCAGTGCGCGCGCACGGCTTGCGGTTGCGCATGGGCGGCAGCGAGCGGGTGGCCCCCATCGAAGCCAGTGACGACGCGCAGGCGCTCGGCCCGCAAGATCTGGTGCTCATCGCGCTCAAAGGCCAGGCCTTGCCCGACGTGGCGCCAACGCTGCGCCCTCTCATCACCACCGGCCACACCGTGGTGATGCCGGCGATGAACGGCGTGCCGTGGTGGTTCTTGCGCACGCCCGCACTGAGCCAACGCTTCACAGAGGCCCAGCAGCAGCTCGCCAGCATCGACCCGCAAGGCCACATTGATGCGGCCTTGCCGCTGGCGCAGGTGCTGGGTTGTGTGGTGCACCTCACCTGCTCGCAGCCGCAGCCCGGTGTGGTGGTGCATGGCTTTGGCGACCGCCTGATCATCGGCGAGCCGTTCGGTTCGCTGAGCGAGCGTGTTGCGCATGTGGCCGAGGTCTTCGCCAACGCCGGCTTCAAGGCCGAACCCAGTGCCGACATCCGCCACGACATCTGGTTCAAGCTGTGGGGCAACATGACGATGAACCCGGTGTCGGCGCTTACCGGCGCCACCGCCGACCGCATCCTCGACGACCCGCTGGTGAGCGGTTTCATGCTGCGCGCCATGGCCGAAGCCGCCGCCATCGGCGAACAGCTGGGCTGCCCGATTCAACAGTCGGGCGAAGAGCGGCTCGGCATCGCACGGCAACTCGGTGCCTTCAAGACTTCAATGCTGCAAGACAGCGAGGCCGGTCGAACGCTTGAGATCGACGGCCTTGTCGGTGCTGTGCACGAGATCGGTGTGAAGCTCGGCCTGCCGACACCTAACATCGACGCCGTGCTTGGCCTCACGCGCTTGATGGCGCGAACACGCGGGCTCTATCCGCTCACATGATGATGATCAACTGATGACAATGTGGCGCAATCGCCGCTGCACCGTGCCCCACTATTGAGCGAAAGCCGCGGAATGGATTACTCTCTGCCTCAGGAGAATCATCCGTGGAAGTGCTGCAACTTGATGTTTCTGGCCGCCCGCAATCGTGGATCTCGGCCAAGGACGCGGCGATCCTCTACGCCAGTGATGGCGTAGCCTGGACGCTCGGCGACGCGTTCTATGTGCTGCGCGGTGGCATGCAGCGCCGCACCGGCCTGCAATCGCGCATTGAAGTGCACCCCATCATCGCGGTGCGCGGTGCCGTCCCCAGCCGGGCCTGGCGGCAAACGCCGGCGCTCTCCAACCCCAAGCTCTTCAACCGTGACCGGCTGGTCTGCGCCTACTGTGGCGGGCGTTTCCATGTCGACGACCTGACGCGCGAGCACATCGTGCCCACCTCGCGCGGCGGCCACGACACCTGGATGAACTGCATCACCGCCTGCCGTGCCTGCAATGGGCACAAGGGCAACCGCATGCCCGAAGAGGCGAACATGTCGCTGATGTACCTGCCCTATGTGCCCAGCTTGCACGAAGACATGATCCTGCGGGGGCGCCGCATCCTGGCCGACCAGATGGAATTTCTGCTGGCCAGCGTGCCAAGGCACAGCAGGCTGCGGGTCTAGCTCAGAGCCTCCAGCTCTGCTTCGACCTGGGCTGCGCTGATGAACTGAATGGCATTCCAGCCGTGAGCGCGCGCCACCTCGATATTCTTGGCGACGTCGTCGATGAACACCGTCTGCGACGGCTCGATGCCGAAGCGCTCGATGGCCAACGCGAAGATCTCGGGCTCGGGCTTGATCAGCTTGACGCGTGAGGAGAACACGCCGTCGGTGAAGCGCGTGAAGAACTCGTGCGTACTTTCGAGGTGCTCCGCATACGGCTCGGGCATGTTGGAAAGAAAGTAGAGCCTGTGACCACGATCGTGCAAGCGGTGCAGCAGCTCGACGGTGGCTTCCTGAGCGTCGAGTTCACCCGGTACCGCGTCGATCACCGCCTGCACCTCACCCAATTCGAACCCCAGGCGCTTGGCGATGATCGGTGCCAGTTCAGGGATCTCGATGGTGCCGCGGTCGAAGCGGCCCCAATCGCCTTCGTAGTTCTGAAAGAAGTCGAGCACGAGCTGCTGGGCCGCCGCCTCGTCGACGGCACGATGCGGGAGCGTGCGACGCAGCAACTCGGCCGGGCGCCACTGAAACACCACGCCGCCGAAGTCGAACACGATGTTCTTCTTCACGCACGCAACCTTGTCATCAAGCCGGCCGTCGAGCCGTCGAGCCCGGTCACATCTCCGGATGCGAGACGCGGCAGCAAATCGCCACACAGCGCCTTACCGAGCTCCACACCCCATTGATCGAAACTGTTGATACCCCAAATCGCGCCGCTCACGAACACACGGTGCTCGTACAG
>JACMKW010000177.1 GCA_014379885.1 Rhizobacter sp. | reverse complement strand
GCACCATCATGTTCGCGCCGATGTGCACCGTGACGCTTTCCTGGTACATGCCCCAGAGCGCGCCGCCCAGTCCCGCGAGCGCCGAGCCGGCGACGAACACGCCGACGAAGAGGCGGCGGATGCGGTAGCCCAGGCTCTCGACCATCTCGCGGTCTTGCACCCCGGCGCGAATGAGCAGGCCGAGCTTGGTGCGGTTGAGCGTGAACAGCATCGCGATCAACACCGCCGCGCCGATCAAGACCGCCACCACGCGGTACTTCTCGATCGCCGCGTCGCCAAAGATGAAGGCACCGCGCAACGCATTGGGCAGTGGCAGCGCAATCTGCGTCGGGCCCCAGATCACCTTGATGAGTTCCTCACCAATGATCATGCCGCCCATGGTCACGAGAATCTGCTTCAGGTGCTGGCCGTAGACCGGGCGCACCAGCACGCGCTCGAAGGCCCAGCCAATGGCCCCGGCCACGGCCATCGCAACCAGCATCGCGCAGAAGATGGCACCGAGGTTGAGCCACACGATGTCGGAAGCCGACCAGCCACTCATGAAACCGAACACGCTGGTGGCCACAAACGCACCCAGCGCAATGAACACACCGTGGCCGAAGTTCAGCACGTCCATCAGGCCGAACACCAGCGTGAGGCCCGAGGCAATGATGAAGATGATCATGCCCATGGCAAGGCCCGCCACCGTGAGCGTGAGCCACGACGATGGTGAGCCTACGGCGGGCAGCGCGAGCAGTGCGAGTGCCGGCACCAGGGCCAGCGGCAGCCAGTCGAAGCTGATGATGTCGGCCCCCAAGGTCGCCGCGGACGGCGCCCTGCCCCCCGAGGGGGCGTCGCCCGGCTTGGGGCGGCCCGGCACCGGGCTGGTCTTGTTGGAAATCATTGATGCGCTCCCAGCGACAGGCCCAACAAGCGCTGCTGCAAATCTTCGTTCTCGGCCAGCTCGGCCATCGCACCGCGGTGCACCACCTGGCCGTTGTCCATCACCGCCACTTGGTCGCCCAGGGCGCGCGCCATGCTGAAGTTCTGTTCAACCAGCAGGATGGTGGTTTGGGTGCGCTTCAACTCGCGCAATGCGGCGATCAGGTTTTGAATGATGGCCGGTGCGAGCCCCTTGCTCGGCTCATCGATCAGTAGCAAGCGACGCGGCTCGACCATCGCACGCGCGATGGCGAGCATCTGCTTTTGCCCGCCCGACAACTTGCCCGCCGGGTGGAGCCAGAACTTCTTCACCGCCGGGAACAGTTCGAACAGCCATTCGAGGCGCTTCGTGTCCATCTGCTCCACCGTGCGTGCGTTGCGCGCGGCGAGCAGCAGGTTTTCGCGCACGCTGAGGTCGGCAAAGATGCCCATGTTTTCGGGCACGTAGGCAACGCCGAGTTGGGCGATGTCGGGGGTGTTGCGGCCGGCGATGTCCTGGCCATCGAAGCGCACGCGGCCCTTGGAGGCAGCCCACAGGCCCATGATGGTTCGCAGCGTGGTGGTCTTGCCGGCGCCATTGCGGCCAAGCAGCATGGTGACCTCGCCGGTGGGCACTTCGAAGTCGACGCCGTGGAGGATGTGGTACGCGCCGATGTGGGTGTGGACACACTTGAGGGTCTGGAGATTGCTCATGCCGGCTCCTCTTCGGTGGGATTGATGCCGAGGTAAGCCTGCTGCACCACGGGCGAAGCGATCACGGTGGCGGGATCGCCATCGGCCACCAGTTCGCCGTTGTGCAGCACGATGATGCGGTCGGAGAGTTCGCGCACCACGTCCATCTTGTGTTCGACCAGCAGGATGGTCTTGGTCTTGTCGTTCTTGAGCTGGCGGATCAGGTTCAG
>JACMKW010000176.1 GCA_014379885.1 Rhizobacter sp. | reverse complement strand
CTTCGGTCGAGGTGCTCACTTCCATCGGGCCGGGGGCCGTGGTGACAAAGAAGAAGCCACCTGGCTTGGATTCACCGACGACCTTGCCATTGAGCAGAATGTTGGGCTGGATCGCGGCGCCCATCATGCTGCTGCTGCGATAGAAGTACACACGGGCCTCGTTCGCTTGCACAGGCTTGATGGAGGCGCTGACTTCAGACATCTTGGGGCCTGTGGCACAGGCGCTGAGCAGGGCCACCATCAACAAAGCAAAAACGCTACGCAAAACTCTCATGCACTATTTCCTTTCAAGGAGGGGTAAAGAAGTTGCCTGGGGCAACGCTGTGAAGGCATGTTCCACCGGAAGGTAGAACCCCACCAGCCGACCGTCGTTGAGCACTGCATACGCTTCATGCATGTGCGCGCCCTCCACGGTCAGCACGGTTTGTGTGGGCCGCAAGACCAGCCCCTGCGCAATGCGCCCGGCAACGACAAACTCGGTGTCGGCCTGAATGGTGCGTGTGTATCCCGACTCCAGAGCGAACTCGACACGCTGGGAGGTGATGAAACGTTGACCCCGTTCAGGGGTTGCCGTTGACAGCTCGACGGGCTGGCGTTTGATTTCGCTCGCGCAGCCGACCAATGCGGCCAGCGCAACCAAGGCGCACAAGTGCCAACGTGGCATGGTGTTTCCTCCCTCGTGATGGTGATGAGGACTGCAGGGCGTCCTCAACTTTTATGCTGATTAGCGACATACCTCAGCACGAACGGAATTGGGTGCAGCGGAGGAAGGTCACTCATCAGTGACTTGTATTGAGCCGGCATTATGAGCGAGCTCGCCCAGCCGTCCCGTACCATCTGCACCTGCGCGACCCTCTGCACTCACCCCTCTTTGTGACTCCCGAAACCGACACCGCACCGCTGGCCATTCTTCAGCAGGTTTTTGGCTACCCCGCCTTCCGCGGCGCGCAAGAAGCCATCATCGACCACGTGGTGGGCAACGGTGACGCGCTGGTGCTCATGCCCACCGGCGGCGGCAAGAGCCTGTGCTACCAGGTGCCGGCCATTGCACGGCACCGCGCTGGCCACGGGGTGGCGGTGGTGGTGAGCCCGCTGATCGCGCTGATGCACGACCAGGTGGGCGCGCTCGAAGAAGCCGGCGTGCACGCCTCGTTCCTCAACTCCACGCTCACGCTGGACGAAACGCAGAAGATCGAGCGCGAGATGATGAGCGGGCGCCTGGTGCTGCTCTACGCCGCGCCCGAACGCGTGACCACGCCGCGCTTTCTGGCGCAGCTCGATTCACTCAACGAGCGTGGGCTCTTGAGCTTGTTCGCCATCGACGAAGCGCACTGCGTGAGCCAGTGGGGCCACGACTTTCGCGAAGACTATCTTGCGCTCAACGTGCTGCACGAGCGGTATGCCAACGTGCCGCGCATCGCGCTCACCGCTACGGCCGACGACCTCACGCGAGCCGACATCATCGAGCGCTTGCAGTTGCAAAAAGCGCGCATTTTCATCAGCAGCTTCGACCGGCCGAACATCCGCTATTCGATCGTCGAAAAAGACAACGCGCGCGAACAGCTGCTGCGTTTCATCAATGACGAGCACGAGGGCGAAGCCGGCATCGTGTATTGCCAGTCGCGCAAGAAGGTGGATGAGACAGCCGTCTGGCTCAAGAGCGAAGGCGTCACCGCGTTGCCGTACCACGCGGGGCTCGACAGCGATGTGCGGCGCCGCCACCAAGACAAGTTCTTGCGCGAAGACGGTGTGGTGATGGTGGCGACCATCGCCTTCGGCATGGGCATCGACAAGCCCGACGTGCGTTTTGTGGCGCACCTCGACCTGCCCAAGAACATCGAGGGCTATTACCAAGAAACCGGGCGCGCGGGCCGCGATGGATTACCGGCCAATGCGTGGATGACCTACGGTCTGGCCGACGTGGTGAACCAGCGCCGCATGATCGACGACAGCCCGGCCGGCGAAGAATTCAAGCGCAACCAGGTGGGCAAGCTTGAAGCGCTGCTCGCACTCGCCGAGGCGCACGACTGCCGACGCGTGCGCTTGCTGACCTACTTCGGTGAAGACAG
>JACMKW010000175.1 GCA_014379885.1 Rhizobacter sp. | reverse complement strand
GGCTCGCATGCATTTGGCTTGCAACTCCCATTGTGTGGCGCCTGCGCTGCTGCCCCACACGCCGCCGCAGCTCACCCCCAGCAGCAACTCACCGGGCCGCGTGGGGTGGGCCAGGATGGAGTGGATTCCGGGTACGTCGTAGCCACCGCCAAACCATTCGGCCCGTTCGGGGCGTGACCACAGCGAATCGACCAGCTGCCAAGAATCACCGCCATCGGCACTGCGGAACAAGCCGCCCGGCAGCGTGCCCGCCCAGATCGCGCCGGCCAGCGATTCCAGAGCCCAGATCTGCACCAGCTTCCAGGGCACGCCGGTCGCGTCGGCCGGCTGCGGCGGGTAAGCCGGCGTGGCCACCTCGTGCCACGTGGCACCGGCATCGTCAGAGGCATGCAGCTTGACGCCAAAGTGACCCAGGTTCAGCGCCGCCAGCATGCGGCCACCCGCGGTGGGCGGCAGCAGCATCGACACCGGCTCGGCCAGAAAGCTCACGCGGGCGATCTCCCAGCCCTTGCCCTTGCGTCCCAACTCGAACAAACCCTTGCGCGTGGCCACCCAGGCCCGATTGTTTTGACTCATCGTCAGCCTCCAGACAAGGCCTGCAGCACATGCACTTGGCTGTCGGCCCGTAACACATCGTTCAGCGCCACCCGATCCCGGCTGCGCCGCCCGTCGATGAACACCACCACGTTGGCGCGCAAGTGGCCTTGCTCATCGAGCACATAACCTTGCAGCCGCGGGTTGATGTCGAACGCGGCCTGCAAGGCTTCACGCAGCGTGGCCACCGGCGCGTCGACCTCGGGGGTCTCGGTGAAGCGCCGCAGCTGTTGCGTGAAGACGATGTGTGCCACGCGGCGATGATGCCCACCTCGGCGCCGAATGACCAGTGCCCGGCGGGTCGAGGAAGACGCTGGGACAATGCGCCTCCGCTGCTCAACCCATCTCCCCATGTCCACTGGTGCCCTCTACGCCGCGCTCGCCTTTGCACTGTGGGGCATCTTCCCGCTCTACTTCCGCCAAATCGCCCACGTGCCGTCGGGCGAGATCCTGATCCACCGCATCGTCTGGTCGCTGGTGTTCGTGCTGGTCGTGCTCAGCGTTCGCCGCCAATGGAGCTGGCTCAAACCCGTGCTGCGCCAGCCGCGGGTGCTGGCCGCTTTCACCGCCAGCGCGTTGCTGCTGTCGGTGAACTGGCTGACCTACATCTGGGCCGTCAACAACGGCCACGTGATCGACGCGAGCCTCGGCTACTTCATCAACCCACTCGTCAACGTGCTGCTGGGCTACACCGTGCTGCACGAGCGCCTGCGCCGCATGCAATGGGTAGCGCTCGGCCTGGCCGCGGCCGGCGTGTTGTGGCTCACCATTCAAGCCGGCCACCTGCCATGGATCGCATTGGCACTGGCCGGCTCGTTTGGTGCCTACGGCCTGCTGCGCAAGGTGGCCACGCTCGGCGCGCTCGAAGGCCTGACGCTGGAGACCTTGCTGCTCGCGCCCATCGCCGCCCTGGTGTTGGGCGTGTGGATGTTCAACGGCAGCAGCACCTTCCCCGCGCCCGACCTGCCCACCAACGCCTGGTTGATCGCGGCCGGCCCCATCACCGCCATCCCTTTGCTGCTGTTTGCGGCCGGGGCACGGCGCATTTCGCTCACCACACTCGGGCTGTTGCAGTACATCGGCCCGACCATCCAGCTGGCGCTCGGCCTGTGGCTGTTCCATGAGCCCTTCTCAGTCGCCCGCCTGTTCGGGTTTGCGCTGATCTGGCTGGCGCTTGCGCTGTACAGCGCCGAAAGCTGGTGGCGCTCACGATCACCTGCGGCCTGAAAGCCTCCTCTTTTTACGGGGCGCTCCAGGCGGCCTCGGCCCTTTGGCGAAGCACGCGCCGGTCTGGTGTTGGGGGAGGCCGTGGCGGCCTTGCATTTTTCGTCTCAGCCTTCGCGCTGGCGCATTGCGGGGGGCGCCAACGTGGTCACGAGAGCGCTCTGCCCGCACTGGCCCAAGCCGAGTCCGGGGCAGCAGGCCTGTTGATCGGGTGGGTGGAAGAAAACCGGCGCAGCGAATGGTGGCGGCTGCTGCCGGTTCCCTGAGGGCCGGATCAGCCCTTTGTGCGAACAGTCAGTTGGTTGTCGACTGCCTGAACCCCATCAACGCGCGATGCCAAGGTGCTGGCGCGAGTGCGCGATGCGTCATTGGGCGCGGTACCCCGCAACACGACGCGACCGCTCGCGGTGTCCACGTTGATCTTCAAAGCGCTCAACTCGGAATCGCGCGCCAGTTCGGCATTGATGGCGGTGGTGATGGAAGCGTCCTTCATCTTGTCGCTCATCGTGTCGGCAGCGCGGTTCATGCCTTGCTGCGCTTCGCGGGCTTCCTGCTTCACGTCGCTCTTGATCTCGGCAGCCTTTTGTTCGGCACCGGCAACGGTCGTGTCGAGCTTCTGACCGGCGGTGCGCTCTTCGTTGTTGCGCTGGCAAGCGCCGAGCGCCAAGGCCAAAGAAATGGCGCACAGGGCGGTGGCTGAAGTCTTGAATGTCGTCATGGTGAGTTCCTTCGTGTCATCGGCCGCGCGTCGGTGGGGGCGATCCCGCACTGAGTCAACACACGCCTAAAAGCACTTTAGGAACCCACACAGCCCGCAACCATCAGCCTGTGCCCCGCACGCTTGTAGGAATAGTCTGCCGCGCCACCCCAGCCGGCAGCCTCGTTCGGGCGGTTCCGAGACGGGCAGCTCAGTACTTGAGCCGCACGTTGTGGTCTATCTCGGTGACTTGGGCACGCACCTGGGCAAACTCGTCAGCGCCGAACTGCCAGCTCACTTCCATTGTCGAGGGCACACGAAGCTCGCCAAACTGCTTGTACTCGCCGCGTTTCATGATCCAGCGTGCCTTGAACCACTTGTCTTTCTGACCCGAGAAGCGCAACAACCGGTCATCGCTCTGGCACTGCGTGAGCGCGCCTTCCGCGTTGAAGTCGCACAGCAACTGAGCGATCTGGCCACGGTCGTTGACCACCATGCGAGCCTGCTGGTCGTTCACCGCTTCCCAGCGCAGGTACTGGCTGGGCAGCAGCATGGTGGGCGACTGAGTGGCCTCGGCGAAAAACCGGACCATGTAGGTCTTGTTGATGTCGTGGTGACTCTCGTTGACCATGTCCTGCCCATTCGCCTGGCGCGCCCAGATATGGGTGTCGCCGTTGGCATAAAGGTCGCGCACGCTGATCTTGCCAACGTCGCCACGTGTCCAGGTGGTGTCCCACACGTAGCCGAGGTTGGTGCTCGATGCAGTCATGTACTGCTCACCGTGCAACGGCATCCAGGGCGTGGCGGTTTTCACGCCGCTTGCGTCACCCGTAAGCGGCAGACGCACCTCGCCGGTGAAGCGAAAGCGCGTGAAACGCGCCACCGAGGCCTTGTCAGCGCCGGTGTAGGCAAAGTAACGGCGCACCGGCGCAGGCAGGCTCGACAGTGATTCGGGCTTTACCGACGAAGGCGCGTGGCTGTCGACAACCAGCTTGGCGATCTCGGCATCAACGCGGCCGCGCATCTCAGGGTCCACCACGCCAGCGTGCGATGTGCCGCCGCCCAGCGAGGCGGCCAGGAGCAGAGTTTGAAGGGTCATGCGGGAGAGTTTGAAATGCAGGTTCATGAGGTTTCCTTTGAGTACCAGTTGGTACCCGATGGTACGGTACCATCGGGTACTCTCACAAGCCTCAGACCCTCAGGTTTGCATTTCTTTGCGAAAGCCGTTTGCGAAAACCGTTTGCGATGTCCTTTGCGATCACCTTTGCGAGAACTCATGGCCAGACCACCCCTTGCTTCCGAGCCTCCCCCTGAACCCGAAGACCGGACCGCCGCCATCCTGGACGCCGCGCTGGCGGTACTGAAGCGCGAGGGCTACGCCAAGACGACGATGCTGCAGATCGCCACCGAGGCCAGCGCTTCCAAGGCCACGCTCTACTCACACTTCGAGAACAAGCAGGCGCTGTTCGCGGCACTGGTGCAGCACGCGGCGGGTGGTGCCAATGAGCGCCTGAAGGCCGCGCTCGAACAAGCCACGGATGTGGAAAGAACCTTGAGTGAGTTCGGCTTCGGCCTGCTGATGCTGCTGACAGGCGACACCTCGATCAGCCTCAACCGAGCGGCCGCCACCGAGGCGCTGCGCACCCCCGAACTGGGTCAGACCTTGTTCGTCAACGGGCGGCAGTCGACCGGGAGGTTGGTCATGCGCTTCTTGCAGCGTGCGCACGACGAAGGCCAGCTCCATTTCGATTCGGCCGAGGAGTCCTTTGAAACCCTGCTGGGCCTGCTGCTGGGCGACCTGCAGGTGCGCATGCTGATCGGCGCAGCTTCGCGGCCTGGTGAAAAAACCTTGCAACAGCGCGCACAGCGAGCGGTTGCGCAGTTCATGCGGCTCTACGGCACCGGCCAGCCCAAGCGTTGAACCGGCGCGGTATACATCAGTTCGCAGCGATCACCTGCGACGCCGCGTTCACCACGGCAGCAATGCGCCCGATGTCGCGCAGTTGCTGCGTGGTCAGGCCTTCCTTCTTCAGCAAGGCGTAGTGCGAGCCCACGCAGAAGTGGCACTTGCCGACGATCGAAGCAGCCAAGGCATAGGCCTCGAACTTCTTTTTCTCGACACCGCCGCTGGTGGCGTATGCATTCATGCGCAATTCGGCGCGCACGGTCTTCAGCTCTTCATCGTTGGCCATCTCGACGAAGGGGTACCAGGCGTTGTTCATGCCCATCAGCGCCGCTGCGGTCAGCGCCGCATTGGCTTCGGCCTCGGGCATGTTGGCCTTGAAGATGTCGATCAGCGGCTTGCTCTTGGCCGCGAAAGCCGAGGCCAGCGCCACACCCAGTGCGTCTTCGGGCGCGAGGCTGGAGCGGGAGATCACGCCGTCGATGTTGAGGCGGATGTCTTTGGCGTAGTCTGGAATGAGTTCTTTAATCGAGTTTAGGAATTCCATTGCTTTCTCCTATGGATTGACTTCAAGAAAACCCGCCGAGGCGGGTGTCATCAAAGTGCGCAATTACAGCGTGTTGCCACCCACACCGCGGTTGCACGGGCACAGCTCGTCGGTTTGCAGGCCGTCGAGCAAGCGCAGCACTTCTTCAGGGTTGCGGCCCACGTTGAGGTTGTTCACGCTCACGTGCTGGATGGTGTTGTCGGGGTCGACGATGAAGGTGGCGCGCAGTGCCACGCCTTCGGCCTTGTCGCGCACGCCGAGCTGGTCAACCAGCGAGCCGGTCACGTCAGCAAAGCTGTAGTGGCCGAGCTTGCTCAGGTCTTTGTGTTCACGGCGCCAGCCGAGTTTCGCGAACTCGTTGTCGGTGGAGCCGCCCAGCAGCACGGCATCACGCTCGGCGAATTGTTTGGCCAGCTTGTCGAAACCGACGATCTCGGTCGGGCACACGAAGGTGAAGTCCTTCGGGTAGAAATAGATGATCTTCCACTTGCCCGAGAAACTCTTCTCGGTGATGGTCTCGAAGGCCGAGACGCCATTTTCTTCGTGGTTGTTGAAACCAGGCTTCACGCCCACAACGCTGAATGCTTCGACTTTGTCGCCAACGGTTTTCATGCTCAGTACTCCTGCTTGGTTGCAATAAGGAAGCTATCAAAGCTCCCCAGACAATGCAGTGTACCTATTTGAGAATGATTCGCAATATGGACTCGCTAAGGCACTCATAGGCAAAAGCAAAGGCGCCAAACGTCTCAGCACAAGTCACCCGCCAAGCTGGCCAAGGTCTCGGCATTGATCTGTACATGCGCCGGATAGTTGGTGTGATCTGAGCCCAGCTTCACTTGCGCGCCAGCACGCACGGCCTCACGCGCCGCCTTCGAGAACTCGAAGCGCAGAAAGTGCACCGCCGAGGTTTTCTCGTCGGTTGAGCGGTCGAGGTCTTCATCGGCAATGGCGTAGGCGCGCGGGTGGCCTTCGACCTCGACGAACATGCGGTCTTCCACACCGATCAGCCGCGCCAGCTCGCGCTTGCGTTCGTGCACATCGGGGTACTCGATCAGCATGGTGGCCTTCCAGTTGC
>JACMKW010000174.1 GCA_014379885.1 Rhizobacter sp. | reverse complement strand
GCCCAGGGGCCGAAGAAGGGCGTGGCACCGGCCAGCGTGATGCCGGTGGCCTTGAGCAGGCTGCGGCGCGTCGGTTGGGCGACACCGGCCTGAGCCGTCGGGGAAGGTTTTTTGTCGTCGTTCATGGTGTTGTCTCCAAGGGCGGTTGGGTGCGACGGAGTGATCCCCGCTCGCACGAGTGGTTAAGTGGGTGAGGGCTCGCGGGGCACGAATTTGACGTTGTTGATCTGCTCTTGCACCTCAAGCAACGAGGCGATGAAGCGGTCACCGAAGCCAAGGTTGGCCGCCAGCACAAAGCTCTGGTGCGCGGCCTCGGCGATGAAGCTGCTGGTGGGCAGCATCTCGGTCAGGTGGGTGTAGTAGCGCAGGTCTTTTTGCGCGTTGCCGATGGCGAACTTGAGGCCCCCCAGGTCGCCTTGCAGCATGCGGCCCACCATCATCTGGAAGATGCCGGAGTTCACGCCGCCGGCGGAGATGACATCGAACACCTTCTGCAGCGACAGCCCCGCCTTGGCGGCGGTGGCCATGGCCTCGGCGATGGCCGCGGCCTGCGTCATCGCGAGCATGTTGTTGACCAGCTTGAGCACGTGGCCGTGGCCGGGTGGGCCCACGTGAATGATGTTTTCGCAGAAGGTGGCAAACACCGGGCGCAGCGCCTCGAAGTCGGCTGCGTCGGCGCCGACCATGGTGTTGAGCCGGCCTTCTTCGGCCTCCTTGGGCGTGCGCGCCAGCGGCGCGTCGATGTACTTCACGCCCTTGGCCGCGAAGTCGTTGCGGATGCGCGTGCTCGAGGCCGGCTCGGCGGTCGAGGTGTCGATGATGATCAAGCCGTTGCGCGCCGCGGCGAGCAGGCCATCGGCGCCGTAGACGATCTCTTCCACCTGCGGCGAGCCGGTCACGCACAGGATCACGATGTCGGCCTTGGCCACCTCGGCGCGGGTGTCGACTTCAGTGGCGCCGGCGTCCAGCAAGTCTTGCAGGTTGGCGCGGTTGCGGTGCGGCTTGAAGCGCAGCGCATGGCCCTTGGCAAGCAGGTTCTTGGCGATGCCGTGGCCCATCATGCCCAGGCCGAGAAATCCGATGGTGGGCACGGGTGTGGATGCAGTCATGCTTCTTTCCTTGAAAGTGTTCTGGAAGTGGGGGTGGCCTGGGCCTCGCACCAAAGGTGGATGAGGCGCTTGTAGCGGGTGGCAACCTGGTCGATCACGCCGGCGTCGCCCAGCGTGCCTGCGAACCAGCCCGCCGCCGCATCGGCGAAGAGCGAGCGGCCGACGGCGAAGCCCTTGCACAGCGGCTGGCCGGCGGCAGCGCGAAAGCCCTGCGCGAGGTGGTCTTCGCTGGCCTCCAGGCCCAGCAGCAGCACGCCGCGGCAGTGGATGTCGTGCTCGACGATCACCGCGTTGATGTGCTGCCAGGCCGCGGGCTCCAGCGGTGGCGGCAGCTTCCACCAGTCGGGCCACACGCCGATGGCGTAGATCTGTTGCATGGCACGCGCCAGGGTGTTGGCTTGCGCCGGCATGTCGCGCGGCGGGATCACTTCGACCAGCAACTCGTGGCCGGTGCGGTTGCAGGCATCGGCCAGGGTGACCAGGCTGCGCAGCTGTTCTTCGCGCAGCGCCAGGTCGTCGTCAGGGTGGTAGGCCAGCAGGCACTTCACCACGTGCTCGCCGGGCCAGGTGCGCAGCGCGAGGCCTACGTTGGGCCCGGCCTCG
>JACMKW010000173.1 GCA_014379885.1 Rhizobacter sp. | reverse complement strand
CGCCTTCGCCGGAGTCATCGGTAGCCCCCCAGCCCAGCGATTCGCGCAGGGCCTCGGGCAGCAGCACCAGCAGGTCGGGGTGCGAATGGGCTTGCACCAGCCGGCAGCTCGCGCAGGTGCCGCAGGGTTGTTGGGTCGGGTTGGTTTCGCACAACCAGGCCTGGGCCAGCGTCAACGCCAGTTCGAACTGGCCGATGCCTTGCGGGCCGTGGATCAGCAGCGCGTGGCCCCGCTGCGTGCGCAGCGCTTCGTGCAAGGGCGTGGCGAGCCAGGGCAGTGGCAGTTGGCCGTCTGGCCCTACCACCCGCGTTGCTCCATGTGGGCCACAACCTGGGCCCAGACCTGTTCGCGTGACTGCGTGGCGTCAATGCGGGCAAAACGTTGTGGGGTTTGTGTCATGCGGTCTGCGTAGCCCTGGCGCACACGGTTGAAGAAAGCCACGTCGAGCTGCTCGAAACGATCAGGTGAACGAGCTGCGGCGCGGCGCTCGGCGGCCATCTCGGCAGGCAGATCGAACCAGAAGGTCAGTGCAGGCTGCAAGCCCTGCTGGACCCAGGCTTCCAGGGTGGACAGCACCTGGGTGTCAAAGCCACGGCCGGCACCCTGGTAGGCAAAGGTCGCATCGGTGAAACGATCGCAGAGCACGGTGTGGCCTTGGGCCAATGCGGGCGCGATCACCTGCTGGATGTGGTCTCGGCGGGCGGCAAACATCGTCAGGGCTTCGGTCAGCGCGTCCATCGGCGAATGCAGCAGCAACTCGCGCAGCTTCTCAGCCAGTGGCGTGCCGCCGGGCTCGCGGGTGCACACAACGTGCTGGCCCTTGTTTCGGAAGTGCTCGGTCAGCGACTCGATGTGCGTGGACTTGCCAGCGCCGTCGATGCCTTCAAAGGTGATGAAGCGGCAGCCCATGTCAACGTTGGTATTGATTCACCGCCCGATTGTGCTCGGTCAACGATTCGCTGAAGTGGCTGCTGCCGTCCCCACGCGCCACGAAGTACAGCGCCTTAGTGGCATCGGGTTTCACGGCGGCGAGCAACGAAGCCCGCCCTGGCATCGCGATCGCTGTGGGTGGCAACCCGCCGCGTGTGTAGGTGTTGTAGGGCGTGTCGGCAAGCAGGTCTCGCTTGCGAAGGTTGCCATCGAAACGCGCGCCCAGGCCGTAGATCACCGTCGGGTCGGTTTGCAAGGGCATGCCGATGCGCAGGCGGTTGGCGAACACGCCGGCCACCAAGCCACGGTCCTTGGCGGCGCCGGTTTCCTTTTCGACGATGGAGGCGAGGATGAGCGCATCGTTGGCGTTGCGCAACGGCGTGTTGGCCGCTCGCTCGGCCCACGCGGCATCGAGTTGGCGTTGCATGGTGCGGTAAGCGCGCTTGAGCACGGCCAGGTCGCTCGCGCCTTTGCTGAAGGCATAGGTGTCGGGGTAGAAGCGCCCTTCGGCGGCCACGCCGGGTGCGCCCACGGCTGTCATCAGATCGGCCTCGCTCAGCGAGGCGGTGGTTTGCTTCAGGTCGGGCGCGCGTGCCAGCTCGGCGCGAAACTGGCGGAAGGTCCAGCCCTCGATCAAACGCACCGAGGCCATCACTTCATCACCGCGCACCATCTTGTCGAGCAGCGTGCGCGGTGTGACACCGGCACTGACCGCATAGCTGCCTGCGCGGATCTTGCGGGCCTGGCCCGACCAGCGAAACCATTCGTACAGCAGCAACGGTTCGGCCCGCACACCGGCCTGCGCCCAGGCTTGGGCCACTTCGCGGGGCGAGGTCTTGGGTTCGATCGACACTTCGACCGTGGCGCTGGCAAGCTCCAGCGGCTGGTCCAGCCACCACACCGCTGCCGCGGCAGCCGCCGCAGCGGCGCCGATCGCTGCCAACACGGCCAACAGCAGCAGGCGGCGCAGAAACTTCAAAACAAATGGGGGTTTGCGCTTTGGCACAGCAACCCTGAAAGCCGTCGGATCATGGGGGCTGATGATAATCGGCGCATGACACTCCCCTTCACTCTCGATGGCGCAGCGCCTCTCGCCCACTGGGGCGTGATTCGCGCCCAGGGTACTGAGGCCGCTGCCTTCCTGCACGGCCAGTTGACCAACGACTTCGAGCGGCTCGATACCGCTCAAGCTCGCCTGGCCGGCTACTGCTCGGCCAAGGGCCGGCTGCTTGCCAGCTTCATCGGCTGGAAGCGCTCGGCCGACGAGGTGTTGCTCACCTGCAGCGCCGATCTGCTTGCACCCACGTTGAAGCGCTTGTTGATGTTTGTGCTACGTGCCAAATGCAAGCTCAGTGATGCGAGCGGGTCATGGCGCTTGCTGGGCCTGGCCGGTGCGTCGGCCACCGCCTACCTGGGAACCGCGGCGCCCAGCGCGGTGTGGGGCAAGACAGAACACGCAGGCGCCGAGATCATTCGCCTGCCTGATGCGGCAGGCGTGATCCGTTATCTGTGGGCCGCGCCGACGGACGTGGCGCCCCCCGCCCTGCCAGCCATCGAAGCATCCGCATGGCGATGGAGCGAGGTGGCCAGCGGCGTCGTGACCGTCGAAGCGGCCACTGTGGACCAGTTCGTGCCGCAGATGCTGAACTACGAGCTGCTGGGCGGCGTCGACTTCCAGAAGGGCTGCTACCCCGGCCAGGAGATCGTGGCCCGCAGCCAGTACCGCGGCACGATCAAACGACGCACCTTTCTTTTCAACGGTGATGTGCCGGCCAGCGCCGGGCAGGAAGTTTTTCACAGTGGCGACCCGGCCCAACCCGCAGGGCTGGTAGCCAACGCAGCAGGCACCAGTTCATTGATCGAGCTTAAGTTGTCGGCACTTGCCGGCGGCAGCCTGCATTTGGGCGCAGCCGATGGCCCGCGCCTTTTGCAGGCCGAACTGCCTTACGCCGTGCCAACCGACGCCGGCTGAAACAAACCGCCGGTCGAACCGCGGCAACAGTTCACGCCACCCACCTTTTGCAGGCACAACGTGCGCGAGTTGTTCATCTACTATCGAACGACGATTGAAAACGCCAGCGTCTTGCACGCCACGGCGCTGGCCCTGCAGGCTGAGCTGCAGGCGCGGCACCCAGGTTTGCAGACGCGCTTGCTGCGCCGCCCCGAAGCGGCGAATGGACTGCACACCTGGATGGAAACCTACGCCGCGCCCCTGAGCCCAAACGGCATCTCCGAATCACTGCAAGGTGAGATCGAGATCGCCGCGCATGCCAAGTTGGCTTCGCTGATTGCCGGCCCGCGCCATACCGAAATCTTTGCCGAGGGCAGTGACGTATGTGCCTCGTAGCACTTGCGCTCGACCAGTCGCGGCGCTTCCCGTTGGTCATTGCCACCAACCGCGACGAGTTCTTCAAGCGCCCCGCCAACCGCCTGAGCTGGTGGTCACCCGGCCCCGGCCTGCCCGACATCCTGGGCGGGCGCGACCTCGAAGCCGGCGGCACCTGGCTGGGCCTGACCACACAAGGCCGGCTTGCGCTCATCACCAACGTTCGCGACCCGGGTCAGAAAGATCCCAACGCACCCTCACGCGGCGCGATCGTGCCGCGTTGGCTGGCGGGCGACCTGACGACAGACCGCTTCTGGATGCACACCGCCCTCTCGGGCCACAACGGCTTCAACCTCGTGGCGGCCGATTTCCAGCGTGGCGAGTGCTTCTGGGCCTCGAATCTCGACGCCAACCCGATGCGCCTGGAGCGTGGCCTCTATGGCCTGTCGAACGCCTCACTCGACACCCCCTGGCCCAAGGTCACCGTGCTGAAAGAAGAGCTGCGCGATGCCATCGACACCAGCGAGTCGCTTGACGCGCTGACCAGCCGGCTATTTGACGCCCTCGCCGACCGCACCCCCGCACCCGATGAATACTTGCCCTCCACCGGCATCTCGCGCGAACTGGAAAAGACCTTGTCCTCGGCGTTCATCCGCACGCCCGACACGAACTACGGCACCCGTTGCAGCACGCTGATCGTGACGGAGCGCGTGAACAAGCGCCTCGTCACGCACGTGCTGGAGCGCAGCTTCAGCCCCACCGGGGGCATGGCGCTGCTGCGCCGCTCAATGCTGAAAGACTGGCCGCCGCGCTATGCCGAAGACACGCCTGCTGAAGTTGTGACCCAGGCAGCGGTGACTGAAAGCGAAGAAAGCGCAGTGGAAGCCACGCCCATCCGCAAGACACGCGTGCGCAGCCTGCTCAAGCCGGAAGGGCCGCGCCGCAGAAGGCCGGCGGCCAGCGCCGCGTAGGCAAAGAACGAGCCCGAGCGCCGGGCCGCCCCAAGCCGGGCTCGATCCCCGTGGGGGATCGGTTGACGTACCCGGCAAACGAGGGGCTCACAGGGACCGCACCATCTCGATGTGCGGAATGCCCACCTCTTCGAACATCACACCGCGCGACACGAACCCGGCGCGCGTGTAGAACCCTGCCGCCGAGATCTGCGCATGCAGCACCGCTTCGCGGTAGCCACGTTCGCGCGCCGTCTTCATCAAGGCGTCGAGCACCGAACGCCCCACCCCGCTACCCCGCATGGCCTGGCTCACCGCCATGCGGCCGATCTTGGCGACACCCGGCACGTGCTCCAGCAAGCGCCCTGTCGCCAGCGGCTGGCCGAAGCGGTTGTAGGCCACGGCATGAACGCAGGCCGGGTCGGGGTCGGCCTCGTCCCACTCCATCTGCATCGGGATGCCCTGCTCTTCAATGAACACTGCCGTGCGAATGAGCCCTGCGTCTCGGCCGAGCTCGTCCCAGTGGCCCACGCGCACATCGACCATGGGTTTGCCGGCCTCGAAGCCTTGCAGCAGGTCGCGCAGCTCTTGCGGCACCGGTTTCGATTTCTGCGTAGCCGGGTCGGCAAACACATAGACCAGCTCACCGGTGATCAGCGGTTGATCATTGCGGAACACGGCGCAGTTGAACACCAGTGACGAGGTGCCGATGCGCGCGCAGCGTACCCCGATCTCGAGCACATCGTCGTAACGCGCCGAGCCCAGGTACTCGACCGTGGCCTTGCGCACATAGAGGTCACCGCCCAGGTACACCATGGTCTCGGTGTAGGGCATGGCGAGCGCGCGCCAGTAGCCACCCACCGCGGTGTCGAAATACATGAGGTAGTGGCCGTTGAAGACGATCTTCTGCATGTCGACCTCGGCCCAGCGCACGCGCAGGCGCTCGACGAACCGGAACTCGTTTCTCTTCATGGGTTGAATGCTCTCTTCAGTGCGGTGGCGGCAAGGTCCATGGCGGCGCCGGCCTCGGGCAAGGAGCGCGCCATCTTGATGAAATCGTGCGTGACGCCTCGGTACAGCTCCAGCTCCACCGGCACGTGCGCAGCGCGCAGCTTGTCGGCATAGGCCACACCTTCGTCGACCAGCGGGTCGCACTCGGCCAGGATCACGCAGGCCTGCGCCACACCTTCAGCGTCGTCGGCATGGAGCGGGGCGAAGCGCCAGTCAGTGCGCTGTGCACGTTCGATGTAGTGGTCGAAGAACCAATCAATGCCCTCGCCTTCGAGCAAGAAGCCGCTGGCAAAGCGTTGGTGCGACGGTGTGTCTTGGAGCGCGGCGGTGCCGGGCGTGATGAGCAGTTGTAGTGCAAGGCGCAGGCCGATGTCGCGCGCATGCAGCGCGCTCACGGCACTGAGCGTGCCGCCGGCGCTGTCTCCACCCACGGCGAGTTGCGTTCCATCGAGCCCGAGTGTGTGGGCGTTTTCGCTCAACCACGTCATGGCTGCCCAGCTGTCGTTCACCGCGGTCGGGAAGCGGTGCTCCGGCGCCAGGCGGTAGTTCAGCGCCACCACGGCGGCACCACTGCGCAGTGCCAACTGGCGGCTCAGGCTGTCGTGGGTTTCGAGGTTGCCGATGGTGAAGCCGCCGCCATGCAGATAAAGCAGCACCGGCAAACGCTCCAGGCTCGGCGCATACAAGCGCGCGGGCAAAGCGGCGCCGTCAGCGGCAGGGATCAGCAGCTCTTCGACTCGCGCGAGCGGCACACGCGGCAGGTCCAGCACTTCCGAACGCAGCGTGTAAGAACGGCGCGCCTCGCGCAGCGGCATGCGGTGCAAGGGCGGGAAACCGGCACGTTGAATGCGGTCGAGCACGCTGTGCATGGCGGGTGTCAGAAGGTGTCGACTCACAGGCGAGCTCAAGAGAGACCGAAGGGATGTACCGATGGAGCGTGGCAGTGTGCCAGAGCATACTGAGCGACTGATCCACAGAGCTTTTGCACCATGGCATTCATCAACTACCTCACCCAGATCCAGATCGATTTCGGAACCATTGCATTGCTGCCGCAAGAGTGCGAACGCATCGGCATGCGCAAGCCGCTGGTGGTGACCGACGCCGGTGTGCGCGCCGCAGGCGTGTTCGACAAGGCGTTGGCTGCGCTGGGCAAGCTGCCACACGCCGTGTTCGACCAGACACCCTTCAACCCGACCGAAGCCGCCGTACGCGCGGCCGTCGAGGTCTACAAGGCCAACGGCTGTGACGGCCTCATCGCCGTGGGTGGCGGCTCGAGCATCGACCTGGCCAAGGGCGTGGCCATCGCTGCCACTCACCCCGGCCCGATGAAAACTTACGCCACCATCGAAGGCGGCAGCACGAAGATCACCGAGGCCGTGGCGCCGCTGATCGCCGTGCCCACCACCGCCGGCACCGGCAGCGAAGTGGCGCGCGGCGCGATCGTGATCGTCGACGACGGCCGCAAGCTCGGCTTTCACAGCTGGCACCTGATGCCCAAGGCGGCCATCTGCGACCCCGATCTCACGCTCGGCTTGCCCCCGCTGCTGACGGCCGCAACCGGCATGGACGCCATCGCCCACTGCATGGAAACCTTCATGGCGCCCGCCGTCAACCCGCCGGCTGACGGCATTGCGCTCGACGGCCTGGAGCGCGGCTGGAAACACATCGTGCGGGCCACCGAGAACGGCGCAGACCGCGAAGCGCGCTGGAACATGATGAGCGCCAGCATGCAAGGCGCCATGGCCTTCCAAAAAGGGCTGGGCGCGGTTCACTCGCTCAGCCACAGCCTGGGCGGCGCCAACCCGCGGCTTCACCATGGCACCTTGAATGCGGTCTTCCTGCCGGAAGTGGTGAAGTTCAATGCGGGCGCTGAATCCATCCAGAAAGAGCAGCGCCTGCAGCGCATGGCGCATGCCATCGGCATCGGCTCATGCGATTCGAAAGGCACCGAACTCGCCGAGGCGCTGCGCGAGCTGAACCGCCGCCTCGGGCTGCCGTCCGGCTTGGCTGCCATGGGCGTAGGGGTTGACCTGTTCGACCGCATCATCGAAGGTGCGATGAAAGACCACTGCCACAAGACCAACCCCCGCGTGGCAACCGAGCACGAATACCGCGAGATATTGAGCGCTTCGATGTAAGCGGCCTGGGGCTGTTCTCAGGTCTGCGCAAGGTCTGCCGAAAACCCTGACGAGAGCCAACCCCATGACGCTGCCCTTTGCCACATCGCCTGCAAACGCCGCTGGCGCTACCGTGCCTGCGGCCGATGAAGTGCTGGTCGAGAACGAGCGCACGCGTGTGACCCGGCGTTACCTCGCGGATGGCAGCAGCGTGATCTGGAAACAGGCCAACGGCGGCGATGCCGTGCGCCGCTTGCAGCATGAAGTCGCAATGCTCGAACGCCTTGCAGGGGTGAGCGGCGTGGCCAGGCTGGTGGCCGGCATGCGCACAAGCGACTCGGTTGCGCTAGTCGACTACGGCAATGTGACGCTTGCCCAAGCCTTGGCGATGGCGCCCTTCAGCCCGTCAGCGGCGATTCGCCTGGCTTTCGAGCTGGCGCAGATCGTGGCGGCGGTTCACCGCGAAGGCGTGATGCACAAGGACATCAACCCCAGCAACGTGTTGCTGGTGGGTGATGAGCGCAAGCCGCTGTTGATCGATTTCAACATCGCCAACGTGGTGGCCGAAGAGCGGCCCGGCTTCACCCACCAGAGCGAGATCGCTGGCACGCTGGCCTACATCGCCCCGGAGCAGACAGGCCGCACCGGGCGCCCGGTCGACCAACGTGCCGACCTGTACGCGCTCGGCGCCACGCTCTACGAAGTGGCCACTGGCGAGCCACCGTTCAAGGGGCACGATGCGTTGGAGCTGATCCGCGACCACCTTGTGCGCCAGCCCATGGCGCCTGCCCAGCTGCGCCCCCGAACGTCGAAAACATTCTCCGACATCATCTTGCGGCTGCTTGAAAAAGAACCCGACCGCCGCTACCAGAGCGCCGAGGGCCTGGCAAACGACCTCGGCCTGTTGCTGCGCCAGATGGCATCTGCTGAGCTCAGTCCTTTCCCGTTGGGCGAGCGAGATT
>JACMKW010000172.1 GCA_014379885.1 Rhizobacter sp. | reverse complement strand
CGCACGGTGCTTCGAGCCACCCAGGTTTTGTTGCGCGCTTCAAAGGCTTGCTGCTGGCAAGTGGCGCGGTGCTGGGCCTGGGCGGTGGTGCAGGTGCCGGTGTCGGCGCTGGCGCCATGCAGTTCGTAGTGCTGCAGCCAGGGGGCCATGTCTTCAATGGCTTGGCTACCGAAGTTGTGGGCTGTGGGGGCTTCAGCGGCAATGGCGCGTTTGGCCTGGTAGTCCCACTGCAGCAGGGCGGTGGAGGCCGGGTTGAGCTGGCGCAGGCCACCGAAGCTCTGGATGGCGTCTTGTTGCTCCACCGCGGCGCCGCGGTGGAAGCGGATGCCCTGCCCACCCAGTTTGGCTTGGGAGGTGGTGTTTTGCGGCCAGCGGCTGCTGTCGGCGAAGAACACGATTTGGTGACCGCTGGGTGCCTTGTCAGACTCTTCGACGCGCCAGCCCAGGCCTTCTTGCGCGAGCAGGCGCTGCACGAAGTTGAGATCGGTTTCGCGGTATTGCACGCAGTAGGAGCGCACGCCAGCGTTGGGGCCTTGGGCCAGGAAGGCCTGCAGGTCTTCAGTGCTGCCGTCACCTGCAGTCTCGCCCCATTGCCAGGCCGCGTGGGTGCGGTAGGCCGCGGCGCCGAGCACGTCGTCAATGATCTGCGTGATGCTTTTGTCTTGCCACACGCGGCTGTGGCTACCGTGGCGCAGCATGGCGATCCACGGTTGCACGGTGAGTTGGTAGCGTGCAAGGCCGCCGTCGCTCTGGCCTTGGACGGCGTTGAAGATGAGGCCGCTGCGTTGGGTGCGGTTGCCGTCAGACAGGGTGGTGTGCAGAGTGAGGCGCTGCCCGAGCAGGCTTTGCAGCGCAATGTGCGCGTTCAGGCTCAGGGTGCTCAGGCTCAGCTGGTAGGGTTCGCTGATGGTGTCGACCGCGCTGAAGCGCTCCACCATCAGCTCGCCCAACGCTGCGCTTCCGTCCACCGTGTACAGGCGTTGGGCGCTCATCCAGTTGGCCAGCAACGCGGTGAGCTGGGCTTGCGCGGCGGCAATGACGTTGCTGGCGCCGCTTTGCACGGCGCCGCTGAGTCGCTCGAACATTTGTCTTTTCCCTGATGCCGGTATGCCAGGGGAATTTTGCCGGTCGCGCCTCGGGAACGGTTGCCTCGCACAAAGCGTTACAGCCCCCAAGAAGGGGGGCTTCAGCGAGGTCAGGAGCTGTTAGGCGGCGTGCCTGCGCTTACTGCACAAAGCCGATGCTCGACTTCTTGAACCCGGCGTCGGGCAGGTCGACCGGTTCGACCCGGTCGCGGCGCGCCAGCTTGGCGTTGCCGAAGGCTGTCATCCAGGCGCGGCGCATGTCGCGTGGTGCCATCTCGCTCATGCAGTCGAGCACGTCGTTGCCGGGCTCGGGGGCGAAGCGGCTGCCCCAGTCGTGGTCGCTGCGGATGCTGCGGTACAGCTGGGCGGCAATGTGGCGTGCGGCATCGCGGTCGGGCGCCGCCACCTCGTACACGTTCATGCGGTTGAGGATGGGCTCGGGGATGTTGCGGCCATCGTTGGCGGTGGCCACCCAGATGACCTGGCTGGCATCAATCGGCACTTCGGCAAATTCGTCGGTGAAGCTGCCGGCTGTGTCGTGCTCCAGCAGGCTGTAGAGCGCGCCGAGCGGGTCGTAGGCGTGTTCGCCGCCGGCCTTGTCGATTTCGTCGACCACCATCACCGGGTTGGCGTATTGGCCGTCAACGAGGGTCTCGAACACCTTGCCGGGGCGGGCGCCTTTCCATTGGCTGGATGCGCCTGAGAGCACCCAGCCTGCGGTCATCGAGCTCATCGACATGAAACCCATGCCGGTGCCGAGCAGCAAGGAGAGTTCGCGGGCGAAGTGTGTTTTGCCGATGCCGGGTGGGCCGAGTAGCAGCAAGGGGGTGATTTCGAGTGCATCGCGGCTGTCTTCGCACAGCGCGATCTGGCGCTTCACGTCGTCGAGCACTTCGGCGAAATTGGGCAGGTCGTCGTAAAGGTGGTCCATGGCCGGCAGTCCGGAGGGCTTGACCTGGAATCGCTCGGGGCCTTTTTCGAGCATGCGCTCGTAGGTGGAGCGCAGGCCTTCGTGTTCTTTCTCGGGGAGCTTGTCGAGCTTGCGCCCGACTTCATCGACCCGGTAGAGGCTGCGCATGCGGGCAATCGGAATGCCGCCGCGCTGTGTGCCCGAGGGCACGGTGACCAAGCCTTTGGATGCGCTCATGTGACCTCCAGAAAACGCAAACACTCCGGTTCATTGAAACAAACACTGCGTGAGGGCAGCCATCAATGAAAACCCCAAACGCCACCTACTTTGCTCCTTGGACGCATGCATGTGGCATGCCAGTTCCGTGCGCCGTGGTGTGAGTCGTGCGTTATTTCACCCAAGTGTTCAACTGGATGATCGGGAGCAGCACCGCCAGCACGATCAGCATCACCACCCCACCCATCGCCACAATGAGCAAGGGCTCCAAGATGGTGGCCATGGCCATCGCGCGGCGCTGCACTTCCATGCTGGTTTGGCGCGCAGCGCGGTCGAGCATCTGCGGCAACTGGCCGGTTTGTTCACCCAGGCGGGCGAACATGGCCAGGAGGCCAGGAAAGCGCTTCTTGCCGGCCAGCGCCGATGCGAGCGGCGCACCTTCACGCACCTGCACCAGCGCGTCCATCGCGTCGGCACGCATGGCGCGGTTGGAGAGCGTTTCAGCCGCTGCCTGCAAGGCTTTGAGGATGGGCACACCAGCCCCGGCCAGCATGGCCAGCGTGCCGGAGAAGCGGGCCGAGTTGTATCCGCGTGCGAGCTTGCCGATCAGCGGCAAGGTGAGCCAGCTCGCGTCGAACTGCTCGCGAAAGACTTCGTTGCGCAGCATCAGCCGCAGTGTGACTACGCCGGCAACGATGCCCAGCAACAGCAGCCAACCGTAGTTGCGAATGAACGCGCTGATGGCCAGCATCGCCACCGTGAGGGCGGGCAGCGCACGTTTGGAGTTGGTGAACACCGAGGCCACCTGCGGCACCACGTAGGTGACGAGAAAGATCACGATGATCACCGCGATCAGCGACACGATGGCCGGGTAGAGCGTGGCGCCGATGAGCTTGGCCTGCAGCGCCTGGCGCTCTTCCAGGTCGTCGGCCAGGCGTTCGAGCACGGTGCCCAGGGCGCCGCTTTGTTCACCGGCGGCCACCACGGCGCGATAGACCTCGTCGAACTCACGCGGCGCGCTGCCCAACGCGCGCGCAAATGCCGAGCCAGCGTTGACTTCGCTTCGAAGGTGCGCCACCAGTTCACGCTGGCGTTGGTCTTCGGCTTCTTCGCTCAGGGCGGTGAGAGCACGCTCCAAGGGCAAACCGGAGCCCACCAAGCCTGCGAGTTGCCGTGTCCAGACGGCCAAGCCGGTGGAGTTGAAAACGCGGCGCGACATGCGAAGCCCGCCGGTGGCCTGAGTGCCTGCCGAAGCGACCTGGGTCACGTCAAGCGGCACCATCTGTTGGGTGCGCAATTGAGTGCGCGCGGCCTTCAGGTTCTCGGCTTCGAGCAACCCTGTGATGGTCTTGCCGGCGGCGTTGAGGGCTTCGAACTTGTAGGCAGGCACGTTACAGCCCCTCGTCCGCGGAATACCGCGGCCGATCCCCCGAGGGGATCAAGCCCGGCTTGGGGCGGCCCGGCGCTCGGGCTTGCGCGCTGGCGATCTTCATCAGCTACTCGCGCGTCACGCGCATGACTTCTTCAGGCGACGTGATGCCTTCGGCCACCAAGCGTTCGCCGTCTTCACGCATCGGGCGCATGCCATTGGCTTCAGCGGCCACGAAGATCTGTGATTCGGATGCACGCGCGTGGATCAGCCCGCGCACCTTCTCATCGACCGTCATCAACTCATACACGCCGGTGCGGCCCTTGTAGCCGCTCTGGCCGCATTCGGTGCAGCCCACTGGGTGCCAGCGGCCACGCGCGTCTTGTTTCTTGCAATGGACGCACAGCTTGCGCACCAGGCGCTGCGCCAGCACACCCAGCAAGCTGGAGCTGAGTAGAAAGGGCTCGATGCCCATGTCGATCAAGCGCGTGACGGTGCTCGGCGCGTCGTTGGTGTGCACGGTGGCCAGCACCAAGTGGCCGGTGAGCGAGGCCTGCACTGCGATCTGTGCGGTTTCGTAGTCGCGAATTTCCCCGATCATGATCACGTCGG
>JACMKW010000171.1 GCA_014379885.1 Rhizobacter sp. | reverse complement strand
TGGGCACCACCGTGACCCGCGCGCTGGAACACGCCGCGTCGCAGAGCGGCCTGCGCAGCGGCATGGGCGTGGCCACGCAGCGCATCACCGCGCGCTCGGTGCTGCGCGTGGTCGATGCCCTCATCAGCGGCACCCACGAACCCGGCACCAGCCACCACGGGTTGCTGCAGGCCTTTGCCGATGCAGCGTTGCTCAAGCGCGTCGACCGCACACTCGAATCGAAGGGTTATCGCACCCATGAGTTCGGCGACTCTCTGCTGATCGAGCGTGCGCCTGCCCGCGCCACGAAAGAAGCGGCATTGCAGGCAGAAACTCACGCAAATTAAGCACGCTGCACGCCCGTCGAGCGGGTTTCTGGGGGTTGTTCGGGTCGGCGCAAGTCTCAATAATTCTCCGTACTCAGAACTCGAACCCGTTGGAGCCTTCTCATGCGCACACCTGCCGCACTTGCCCAAGTCGCCATCACCTTCGCCTTGGCGCTGATGATGGGTGCCACACAGGCAGCCCCGTCTACCAAGTTCGAGCCTGCGCTGCAGGTGCAGGGTGTGCCGCTTCAGCTCAACGGGGCGGGCACACGCTTCAAGGCCATCTTCAAGGTGTACGACATGGGCCTGTACACCACCAAGAAGGTGTCCACGGCTGAAGAACTGCTCGCCCTGCCAGGCCCCAAGCGGCTGCAGTTCGTCGCCTTGCGCGAACTGCCCAGCACCGACCTGGGTCGTCTGTTCATCAAGGGCATGTCCGAGAACTCTCCCAGGGAGATGGTGCAGAAGCACACCGTCTCGTCCTCGCGCCTCATCGAGGTTTTCTCGGGCCGTTCCAAACTGATGCCCGGTGACTCCTTCGCAATGGAATTCGTGCCCAACAAGGGCACCCAGTTCTACATCGTGGGCCAGCCCCAGGGCGGGCCGGTGGGCGACGCCGAGTTCTTTGCCATGGTGCTCAAGATCTGGTTCGGCGCCTCGCCGGCCGACAACCTGCTGAAAGACGCGCTGCTCGGCGCCGAACGGTAGCCCGACAGGCGCCACCATGTCAGTGCTGCGCGGCCTGCTCGATCGCGCTGTGCTCATCGTCGGCGTGTTCGGCGGCGGCATGGTACCGAGCTACCTCGCGCAGTACCGCCAACGTGTGGGCGGTGCGCTGGGCCAAGCCCTCAAAGACCTCGCACCCTTTCAGCAGATCGCCGACCGCTTTCACGAGGGCAGCCTGGCCAAGCTGATCCAGCACCACCTGGCCAGCACCGACCCCACGTTCCGTGCCGAGGGCGCGGCCATCCAGGCCATGGCCGATTCGGTGGCTTCGTTACGCACAGCGCTGGCCGCGCTCGACGCCGATGTGTTCCACCAGCTTTTTTATCTGCTGACACAAGGCGACGCACCAATGGCGCAAGCCGCCTGGGGCGCGTTTCAGCCGGGGTTCGGGCTCACGGTCGACAGCCTGGCCATGGCAGCGGTGTTCGGGTTGTCGATCTGGGGCGTGTTTCTGGCGCTGTGGTGGCTGGTGGCCGCAGTGTGGACGCGTCAACTACGGAGGCGTCCACCCCTGCCGCGCTCGAACTCGCGCAGCGGCCGCCACGGCTCTACCTAGTCGTCCCCAGGCGGCAGCCGCTCCAGCATCACCGCATAGTCCTGGTAGCCCATGCGGCGCCAAAAGGCGAGCGCGCGCGCATTGCCCGCCAGCACATCGACCGTGAGCCGCTTGGTGGGCCAACGCTCGAACAGGTTCAACATCAGGTGGCGCGCGGTGCCCTGGCGGCGGTAGTCTCGTTGCACAAAGATCTGCCGCAGATAAACGCTGTCGTGCAGGTGGCGCCACAGCACGTAGGCCACCATGTCGTGACCGTCGAAGCCCAGCAGCGCCTCATAGCCTTCGTAGGCCATCCAGCCCCGCATGCGCTCGGTCAACTCGGGCACGTTCATCGGGTTGCGGTGGCCTTCGTCCTTGATCAGCTGATGGTTGAGCAGGCCCAGTGTTTCGGCATCAGTCAGCGAGGCGGAGCGAAATATGAGGTGGGCATCGACCATGAGCCATCGTAGCGAGCTTGTGCCCACTCTCCAGCCCCGGATGAACCCGCAAGCTTAAGCGCCAATGAAGTTGCGCTCCCACCAACCGAAGAGCACATCGCGCAGGGCATCGCCCTCGTCGCGGCCGTACAGCTCGGCCAGGCCAGCGGCCTGCAGCAGCAAGCGAAAAGGCACGCAATGCCGCCACGCTGGCGATGGCCGACCTGAAGGCCGGCAAGCCGATCTTCGTCGGGCCCATCAAGAGCAACAAGGGTGTGGTGGTGATCGACAAGTCGTATGGCAACCACGACCCGTTCCTGGACAAGATGAACTACCTGATTGAGGGTGTGATCGGGTCGATCGGCTGAGGGGTGGAGTGAGCCTTCGAGACCTCAGGCTGAGCGGACGGAAACGTGCAAGTGCAGCGCAGCACCGATCAAGCAACGCCCCGAGCACGGGTTACCCGGGCTCAGGGGTGGCGCCCCGTGGGGGCTGAGCCCGGACACAAACCGTCCAGTGGACTGTTTGTGCCTGGCGAAGAGCTGGGCCTCGGGCCCAGCGCGGTCTGCACGCCGTGAGCGAAGCGACTGGGGGGCCTTTTCACCCCCGCTGAAACTTGAACACCGCCACGCTGGCCATCAGGTTGGGGAATCTGCGCATGGCACGTCCTTCTTGAATGCCGAAGGCATCGAGCACCTGGAAGCCGTCTTTGCGCAGCAGCACTTCGCAGTCGGCATAGGTGCCCACGCGAATGTTGGGCGTGTCGTACCACTGGTAAGGCAGGGCCTTGGTCACCGGCATGCGACCGGTGGCTACTCGCAGGCGGTTGGGCCAGTGCGCAAAGTTCGGGAAGCTGATCACGCCCACACGGCCCACACGCGCCGTCTCGCGCAGCAAGCGCTCGGTGTGGCGCAGGTGCTGCATGGTGTCGAGCTGCAGCACCACGTCGAAGCTCTGGTCTTCGAAGATGGCCAGGCCTTCTTCCAGGTTGAGCTGGATCACGTTGACACCGCGCTGTGTGCAGGCCAGCACATTGGCGTCGTCAATCTCGATGCCGTAGCCGGTGCATTGGCGCGTGTCGCGCAGGTGGGCCAGCAAGGCGCCGTTGCCGCACCCTAGGTCAAGCACGCGCGAACCCGGCGGTACCAATTGCGCAATCAACTCCATCGCCTTGAGATCACTCATGCGTGCTCCTTCGCGATGTTGTCGAAGCAGGCTCGCAGCAAGGCGTGATAACGCGGGTCATCGAGCAAAAACGCATCGTGCCCATGCGGCGCGTCGATCTCGGCGTAGCTCACGTCAAAGCGGTTGTCGAGCAGCGCCTTGACGAGCTCGCGCGAGCGCTCCGGCGCAAAACGCCAATCGGTCGTGAAGCTCACCAGCTGGAACCTGCATTTGGCGCCGGCAAAGGCCGCGCTCAAATCACCACCATGGTCACGCGCGGGGTCGAAATAATCGAGCGCGCGGGTGATCAGCAAGTAGGTGTTGGCGTCAAAGTACTCGCTGAACTTGTCGCCCTGGTAGCGCAGATAGCTTTCGATCTCGAACTCGATGTCTTGGGTGCTGTAAGCCGGCCCTTCCTTGTCAGAACGCCCCTTGAGGTTGCGGCCGAACTTGGCCTCCATCGAGTCGTCGGAGAGATACGTGATGTGGCCGATCATGCGGGCCACGCGCAGGCCGCGTTTGGGCACCACGCCGTGGGCATAAAAGTGCCCACCGTAGAACTCGGGGTCGGTGATGATGGCGCGGCGCGCCACTTCGTTGAAAGCAATGTTCTGCGCCGACAGGTTGGGCGCGGTGGCCACGGCGATGCAGTGGCGCAAGCGCAGCGGGTAGCGCAAAGACCAGCTCAGTGCCTGCATACCGCCCAGGCTGCCACCGAGCACCGCGGCGAGTTGTGTGATGCCCAGGCGGTCGAGCAAACGCGCTTGCGCATCGACCCAGTCTTCCACCGTCACCACCGGAAAGTCGGCGCCATAAGGCTTGCCGGTGGCGGAGCGGGTGTTCATCGGGCCGGTGGAGCCGAAGCACGAGCCGGGGTTGTTGACGCCGATGACGAAGAAGCGATTCGTGTCCAGCGGCTTGCCCGGGCCTACCAAGTTGTCCCACCAGCCTTCGCTTTTGGGCTGACCTTCGTAGGTGCCAGCCACATGGTGCGAGGCGTTGAGTGCATGGCACACCAGCACGGCATTGCTCTTGTCGGCATTGAGCGTGCCGTACGTTTCATACGCCAGCGTGTAATCGCGCAACGCCGCGCCGCTGCGCAGCGGCAACGGCTCGGCAAAGTGCATGGACTGGGGTGCAACAACACCCACGGAAGAGGAAGAGACAGACATGGCAAAAACGAAAACCCGGCTCGCACTGCTCAAACAGAGAGGGGCCGGGTTCGGTGTTCCACGTCTCTTTAGCAGGATTTTTTAAGCGCCCGCAAGCCAGAACAAATCAGCGCTGGCGCGGAGTATAGGCGCCTCAACGTGTCAACACACGCGCCTTCAGCAGCTCGCGGCGCGTCGGCACCCAGATCTCGTCATTCGGGGTGTTGAGAATGCGGCGCACAAAGGCCACATCGAGCCCCGCTTTGGCATAAAGCTCGGCTTCGTCTGACCTGGCAGAGCCGCCGCGCTTGCCTTCGCCGATGCCACGCCCGCGGTGAAAGCCCACCGCTGCGTGCGCACCAGCCGTGCGGTCTTGCCCGGCCAGAAAGACCAGCGTGCACGACGAATAACAGTCTTCGTCCACGTGGGTGTGCAATTGGTAGCGCCGCACCACCTGCGCCATGCGTTCACCCTCGCGCAACCAGCCGCCCGGTGAATCGAGCCGAATGGTAGATACCTTGGGTGCATCGGCAATCGCCTTGTCGAGCGCAGCGGCAGCGCCTTCGTTGACACCGCCCTTGAATTCGACCACGCGACCGTTGTCTTGCAAGCTCACGGTGAAGCCGTCGTCAGTCGGCTGCTTGCCTTGGGCCACCTCCCAGTGTTCCTGCAGGTAGGGGCGCATGCTGGTCAGCTCGCGCATCACGCCGAACACACCGGCGATCAACGCCATCATCACCAGCACAGCCCAGAGGCGGCTGCCCTTGATGAACAGGTGCTTCATGGCCGCCACCCAGGTGCCCAGCGTGGACCACAACCACACCAGCGTCGCCAACGGCTGAAAGACCAGCACCGCCATCGACACATGCCGCGCCGCGTGGCCCTCACCGATGCGGTGAAAGACGTAGGCCGCCAGGGCGCTCAGCCCCCAGCCCAGCAAAACGGTGTGCAGCCAGTACGACCTCGCGAGCGAGTAGTTGCCCTTCAAGTGCTTGATGAACAGGCCATTTTCTTGGCTGCGGCGCGTCGTGCGAGTCGCCATGCTTGTGTCTCCTCCCGGCGCGCATTATCCGGGCTGATGCCCGGTGCGCCTTGGTGGACGGGTCACATCTCGCGGCTTGCGAGTGACGCCGCAGCGGCCCGTGTCTCCACACCCAACTTCTCGAACACATGCTCCAGGTGTTTGTTGACGGTGCGCGGGCTCATGCCGAGGATGTCGCCCACGTCGCGGTTGGTCTTGCCCTTGGCCACCCATGACAGCACCTCCGCCTCGCGCGGTGTCAGTGAAGCGGTGCTGAGGCGATTGGCCGCGGCGCTCGGTTCGGCGCGGCGTTGCAGCAACAGCATCTGTTCGCCCAGGCCCACCGGGCCGAGGTTGCGCAGCATCAGCGTCTGACCGGTGGCACCGGTGCTGCTGTGTTCGGGTGACACGCCCGCTGACAACCACGTCAACCAATCGTTTGGCAGGCTGGGCTCGCTGCCGGGGAACCACTCGCGCAACCAGGTGGCCGCTTGCGGCGAGCGCCAGGCCACACGCATGCGCGCGTCGATCACCAACACGCCGTGGCCGCCTACATCGATCGCTTCGCGCGCCAGGCGCACCGCCCGCGCGTTGCGCACATGGGTGGCCAGGCGCACCAGCACCTCTTGTGCACGCACGGGCTTGACCACGTAATCGACACCGCCGCTTTCGAAGCCATCAACGATGTGCGCGGTCTCAGACAAACCCGTCATGAAGATGACGGGCACGTGCGCCAGGGCCGCGTCTTGTTTGATGCGGCGGCACACCTCGAAGCCGCTCAGGCCGGGCATCAAGGCATCCAACAGGATGGCGTCAGGCGTGACGAGGTCAAGCCGCGCGAGCGCTAATTCGCCGTCGCGCGCCACGATCACGCTGTAGCCGTCTTCTTCCAGCGCCTGGCACAGCGGGCCCAGTGACTGCGGCGCGTCATCGACCACCATCACCACGCCGGTGAGCTTCGGGCTGCTCACAGCGACACCTCCACGCGTTCATTGCCTTGCAGGTTTTTCACCAACTGCTCCAGAAAACCCTCGAGGTCAAAACGATCCACCAGCTCACCCAGGCGTTGCAGCTCTTGTGCGCAGCCGGGGTGAACCGGCAGCGCAGCATCGAGCGCCACGCGCAGCCCATGCACATGGCCCAGCTTCGCCAACCTCACCAAGTCACCCACCAGCGACACCGGCAGGGGCTCGGCCACCTCTGACACCACCGAGCCCGTCCATGCCGGCATGGCCAGCTCGGCCAGCCACTCCAACTGCAAATGCCGTTGCAATGCAGCCAGCAGCTCCGACTCGATCACCGGTTTGTCGACAAAACCCTGGCAACCGGCCTCGGCCAGCTTGGTGGGCTGGTTCTCGAACGCGTTGGCCGAGACCATGATGATGGGCACGTCGCGAAAGCCCGCCGCGCGAATCTGCTTGGCGGTTTGCCAACCGTCCATGTCGTCCATCGACACATCGAGCAGCACGGCATCAGGGCAATGTGCCAACACACTTTCCAGGCACTCGCTGCCGCTGGCCGCTTCGCGAATCTGAAAGCCCAGCGGCACCAACAGCCCCACCAGCATCTGGCGCTGCGTGGGCTGGTCATCCACCACCAGCAGCGTGCGGCGCGCACCCAGGTAACCGGTGACGGGGCGGTGTGTGATGCGAGCCTGCGTGGGCGTGGCGATCTCACGCAAATAGAGTCGGGCCGTGAAGGTGCTGCCCTGGCCGGGTGCGCTTTTCACCGTGAGCTCACCGCCCATCAACTGCGTGAGCAAATGGGTGATGGTGAGGCCTAGGCCGGTGCCCGCGTCGCCCGTGCGCCGCCCGGCGCTGCCACGCTCGAAGGGCAAGAAGATGCGCTCCTGGTCTTGCGCGGCGATGCCAATGCCGGTGTCGATCACCTCAAAACGTGCCACCTCACGCCGGTGGTCGAGCCGCAGCGTCACGCTGCCGTGGTCGGTGAAGCGCACCGCGTTGCTCAACAGGTTGATGAGGATTTGCCGCAGGCGTTTGGCGTCGGCGTTCTCGTAATCGGGGATGCGGCCACTGGTTTCCAGGTTGAAGGTGAGGCCCTTGGCTTCAGCCTGCGGCCCGACCATGCGCACCAGGTCGTCGAGGAACTCGTGCACGGGCAGCGGGGCCGGGTCGAGCCGCAGGCGGCCGGCTTCGATGCGCGCCAGATCG
>JACMKW010000170.1 GCA_014379885.1 Rhizobacter sp. | reverse complement strand
TCCAGAAACTGCTGCACGCGCTGGGCCTGAAGCAGCCGCCCAACCGCACGGCCCGCACCGAAGAGCAGGCGCTCATCCTGGCGCAAGAGATCGGCTACCCGCTGGTCGTGCGTCCGAGCTACGTGCTGGGTGGCCGCGCGATGGAAATCGTGCACGGTGACAAGGATCTCGAGCGCTACATGCGCGAGGCTGTGAAGGTGAGCGAGAAGTCACCGGTGCTTCTCGACCGCTTCCTCGATGACGCCATCGAAGTCGACGTTGACTGCATCAGCGACGGAACTGACGGCCCTGACGGCACGATGATCGGCGGCATCATGGAGCACGTCGAACAGGCGGGCATCCACTCCGGCGACTCGGCCTGTTCCTTGCCACCATACTCGCTGCCCAAGGCCTTGCAAGACGAGTTGCGCCGCCAGACCATTGCGATGGCGCGTGCGCTCAAGGTCAAGGGTTTGATGAACGTGCAGTTCGCCATCCAGGGCGAGGGCGCCGACGCTGTGGTGTACGTGCTCGAAGTGAACCCGCGCGCATCGCGCACGGTTCCATTCGTCTCCAAGGCCACCGGCCAGGCGCTGGCCAAGATTGCTGCCCGCTGCATGGTGGGCCAGAAGCTGATTGACCAGAAGGATCGACTCGGCCGCGTGCCGACCGAAGTGATCCCGCCGTATTTTTCGGTCAAGGAAGCTGTATTCCCCTTCAACAAGTTCCCGGGTGTCGACCCCATCCTCGGCCCGGAGATGCGCTCCACCGGTGAGGTGATGGGAGCAGGGCGCACCTTCGGTGAAGCCATGCTCAAGAGCCAGCTCGGTGCCGGTTCGCGCCTGCCCACCAAGGGCACGGTGTGCATCACGGTGAAAGATGGCGACAAGGCCCGTGCAGTGGTTGTGGCGCGTGATCTGCACGCCCTGGGCTTCCAGGTGGTGGCGAGCAAAGGCACGGCTGCGGCCATTGCCGAAGGTGGTGTGCCGGTAAAGGCCGTCAACAAGGTCAAGGATGGCCGGCCGCACATCGTCGACATGGTCAAGGCGGGCGAGATTCAGCTCGTCTTCACCACGGTGGATGAAACGCGCACGGCGATTGCCGACTCGCGCCACATCCGTCAGGCGGCACTGGCCAATCGCATCACCTATTACACCAGCATGGCTGGTTGCGAAGCTGCTGTCGAGGGCATGAAGCACCAGGACGATCTGGTGGTGCTATCCCTGCAAGAGTTGCATTCGGAACTGAACTAGACTTTCTTAATCTTTTCACCTATCGGCCGCCGCCGAACTCTCGCAAGAGAGAAGGCGGCGGTTCTCATTTTGAGTTTCAAGGTTTCACCATGGCCACCATTCCCGTCACAACGCGCGGCGCGCAAATGCTGAAAGACGAGTTGCATCGTTTGAAAACCGTGGAGCGCCATGCGGTGGTTCAAGCCATCGCTGAAGCGCGTGCGCAAGGCGACTTGTCAGAGAACGCCGAGTACGAAGCCGCCAAGGACAAACAAGGCTTCATCGAAGGGCGCATTCTCGAAATCGAAGGCAAGCTCGCGGCTGCACAAATCATCGACCCCAAGGCATTGAATGCCGAGGGGCGTGTGGTGTTCGGTGCCACGGTCGATCTGGAAGACGAAGACAGCGGCGTGGCCGTGACCTACCAGATCGTTGGTGAAGACGAGGCCGATCTCAAGCAAGGCCGCATTTCGATCGGCTCGCCGATTGCGCGGGCGCTCATCGGCAAGGAAGAAGGCGCTGTGGCTGAAGTTCAAGCGCCGGGCGGCGTCAAGAGCTACGAGATCATCAAGGTTCGTTACCTCTGATTTCGGGCATGGTGCGCATCGATACCCGGCGCACGGCTGCGTGCATCGCGGGCCTGTGGGCTGGCTTGATTGCTGGCATCGCGCTGATCGGTGCGCCGGCGGGGTTTGCCGTTTTGCCGCGCGACATGGCTGGCCGATTGGCAGGGCGGATGTTCGAGCAGGAAGCGTATCTCGCACTGGTTGTGTCGGTGCTTTTGCTGCTGCTGGTGCGCAAAGAGGCGCGCATCGATGCCGAAGCAGGGCGTGGTTCGATCTTCAGCACCAACGTGGTGATTGTGCTCGGCACCTTGTTCTGCACGATGTTGGGCTACTTTGCCGTTCAGCCCATGATGGCGGCGGCCCGGGCGGGGCAGGGCATGTGGTCGTTTGGTGCCCTGCACGGCCTCTCGGCTGCACTCTTTGGCTTGAAGGGCCTGCTGGCCCTCGCGCTGGTGTGGCGCCTGACGCGGGCTTAGTCGGCCGCGGTGCGTTTGACGCTGGTGATGCGCTTCTTGGCGCGCTTGACCTGGCCGCCTGCGGCAATGCGCTGGTTGCCCAGCAGATTGATCTTCTTGACCTGAGGGCGGTGGTTGCCGCTCTTGGAGAACTTGAGGATCTTGACCACCTTGGGGCCGGCGCCGCGACCTTCGCGTTCGACCTTTTCCTTCGGGGGCATCGGGCGCCAGAGCACCAGCAGCTTGCCGATGTGCTGAATGGGCGCGGCGTTCAACTCGTCGCTGAGACGGGCGAAAATGGCCTCGCGGGTCTCGCGTTCGTCGGAAAACACCCGCACCTTGATCAAGCCATGGGCATTGAGGGCAGCGTCAGTTTCCTTGATCACGGCCGGGGTGAGCCCATCCCCGCCAATGCGAACAACGGGTTCAAGGTGATGGGCTTCGGCGCGTTTTTCCTTGCGCTGGGCGGGGCGGAGTTCGATGGCAGGCATGCCTCTATTATCGGTTGACCCAGAGCAGGCTCATGAAAACCCAAACAAAAAGCAAGAAGGTCAACAAGGCGTGGTTGCATGATCACGTCAACGACACCTACGTCAAGCTGGCCCAGAAAGAGGGCTACCGTGCACGTGCGGCCTACAAACTCAAGGAAATCGACGAGACGCTCAAGTTGATCCGCCCCGGGCAACTGGTGGTCGATCTCGGCGCCGCGCCAGGCGCCTGGAGCCAGTACGTGCGCCGCAAGTTTGTGGGAACCGGCACGGCGGCGGCCGGCGCGCTCAACGGCACCATCATTGCGCTCGATGTCTTGCCGATGGGGCCGATCGAAGGTGTGACCTTCATCCAGGGCGACTTTCGTGAAGATGCGGTCCTCGCTCAACTGCGAGCGCTGATGGGCAATCGCCCCGTGGACGTGGTGGTTTCCGACCTGGCGCCCAACTTGTCGGGCATCGACAGTTCAGACGCAGCCCGCATGGCGCACTTGGTGGAGTTGGCGGTGGAATTTGCGCAAAACCACCTGACGCCCAATGGGGCCCTGGTGGTCAAGGTGTTTCATGGCAGTGGCCACGGCCAACTCACCGATTTGTTTAAAAAAACCTTCCGGGTCGTCAAACCGATCAAACCCAAGGCTTCACGTGACCGATCAGCCGAAACCTTTCTGATCGGCATGGGTCTCAAGAGCCCGGGTGTTTCGGCCGATAAAAGTACGTGAACTGATGCTCTGCCTGAGCCCCATGCACCCTCGCTGTGCAGGGGCACCACAACACGGCTGCGGCACTTGTCTGGACTAGAATCAGCCACATATACCGTGGATGCGGGCTCATCGTGCGCCTGTGCGGAAGTTTTGATTGCAGAAGGAGCCGCGGTGAACAATCAATGGTTCTCAAAGGTCGCTGTCTGGTTGGTGATTGCCCTCGTGCTTTTCACCGTCTTCAAACAGTTCGACAAGCCCCGAGTGGCCGAAAGCGTGACTTACACGCAGTTCATGGATGACGCCAAGGCGGGCAAGGTCAAGCGTGTTGAAGTTCAGGGCCGCAACCTGAAGGTCACTCCCAGTGACGGTTCGGGGTACACCATCGCGTCGCCTGGCGACCTGTGGATGGTTGGTGACCTGATGAAGTTTGGCGTGCAGGTCACCGGCAAGGCCGATGAAGAGCCGTCCATCCTGATGAGCATCCTGGTCTCCTGGGGCCCGATGCTGCTGTTGATCGCCGTGTGGATCTACTTCATGCGGCAGATGCAAGGCGGCGGCAAGGGCGGCGCGTTCAGCTTCGGCAAGTCGAAGGCACGCATGCTCGACGAAGCCAACAACACCACCACCTTTGCCGATGTGGCGGGTTGTGACGAAGCCAAGGAAGAAGTCAAGGAACTGGTCGACTTCCTGAAAGATCCGCAGAAATTCCAGAAGCTTGGTGGCCGCATTCCGCGTGGTGTGCTGCTCGTGGGGCAACCTGGTACAGGTAAGACGTTGCTCGCCAAGGCGATTGCCGGCGAAGCCAAGGTCCCGTTCTTCAGCATCTCGGGCTCCGACTTCGTTGAAATGTTCGTCGGCGTGGGCGCTGCTCGCGTTCGCGACATGTTCGAGCAGGCCAAGAAGAGCGCGCCTTGCATCATCTTCGTTGACGAAATCGACGCGGTCGGCCGCCACCGTGGTGCTGGCCTGGGCGGCGGCAACGACGAGCGTGAACAGACGCTGAACCAGATGCTCGTCGAGATGGACGGCTTCGAAACCAATCTGGGCGTGATCGTGATGGCCGCGACCAACCGTCCGGACATTTTGGACCCCGCCTTGCTGCGCCCGGGCCGTTTCGACCGACAGGTCTACGT
>JACMKW010000169.1 GCA_014379885.1 Rhizobacter sp. | reverse complement strand
GGCCTGGGAGCCGTTCTTCGCCGACATGCGCGCCGCGACCGGCATGCCCGTTCAGGGCTGGTACGCCGAGAGCTACCTTGATGCCGCCGATGCGCTTGTCACCAACACGGTGCAATTGGCCTGGGTGTCGAGCAAGACTGCGACGCCGTGCTGGCTGGCAAGGTGTAGGCCGGCACCTACAACACCGAAGAGCTGGAGCGTTTGAAAACCCGCCAACCCGCCCAGGCGGCGCAGCTGCGCGTGTTGTGGGAGTCGGCCCTCATCCCCAAGGACCCGCTGCTGTGGCGCACCGACCTGCCGTTGTCGTTGCGCACGCGACTTTCATCGCTTCTTTTCAGCTATGGCAAGACTCCCGAAGAAAAGGCCCGCCTGAAGCAAATGTTCGACCTGGCCGGCTTCAAGGCCTCGAACAACCAGCAACTGAAGTTCGTGCTGGAGATAGAGGACTTCAAACTGCGCTCCGAGGTATTGCTCGACACCCACCTCAGCGAAACCCAGAAGAATGAGCGGCTGCTCGACCTGCGTGAGCGTTACACGCGGCTGGCACGCGCCCTGCAAACCGATACAAACGTCTCGCGTCCCTGACGAGTGCGGGATACACCTGCGTACATCGAGTGCGCTACGATGCAAGCCCCCTCCTGAGAGCACCCCCACGGAATGGCCATCAAGGTTTTGATCGTTGAGGACAACCCCGTCGCACGCAGCTTTCTCAGCCGCGTGGTGCGCGAGAGTTTCAGCGACACCATCGTCATCACCGAAGCCGGCGACCTGGAAAGCGCACGCCGGCAAGTGGGCCTGCTCGACCCCCAACGCATCGAGCCCCCCGCAGATCCGTTCAAACTGGTGCTGGTCGATCTGGAGCTGCCTGACGGCAACGGCATGGAGCTGCTGGCCGAGCTGGCCCGCTACCCGGCCACCAAGATCGTCACCACGCTGTACTCCGATGACGACCACCTCTTCCCTGCCCTGCAATGCGGTGCCGACGGCTACCTGCTGAAGGAAGACCGCTTCGAGGTGCTGGTCGAAGAGCTGCAAAAAATCGTGCGCGGCCAGCCGCCGCTGTCGCCCGCCATCGCACGCCGCCTGCTGAGCCACTTCCGGCAAGGGCCGGGCGGCATGGGTGGTCTGTCCGAGCCCGGCCTCGCCGGCACCTCGGGCTTTCAGAGCAGCCGCCCGATGCCACTGGGTCGTGGTGCCCCGCTCGACCACGAACGCCTCACGCCGCGCGAGAGCGAGGTGCTCACGTACCTCAGCAAGGGCTTCACCATCAAGGAAATCGCCAACCTGATGGGCATCAAGTGGTTCACGGTCAACGACCACATCAAGTCGATCTACAAGAAATTGAACGTGTCCAGCCGAGCCGAGGCCGCAGTGCTGGCCAGCAAGCAAGGCCTGGTCTGATATTGCCGCAGGCGCCATGGACGTGCGCCTGCCGGGTTCGCCTTCTTCAAGCGCGGCTGACGCCGTGACCAGCGGCTACAACAGCCTGGGCCCCGACTCGACCGCGCTCGACTCCGGGTTGATTGATCGCAACTTCGGCAGCGACGAGCCCTTGTCGCGCTGGATGGGCTGGCGGCTGCGGCTGCTCGTGGTGGCTGCCCTGATCGGGTGTGTGACCGTGCTGCTGCTGGCACGTTGGCTGGCTGACGCCCCGCGTATCGACGCCACCTGGCGAGCCGGCGCACAAGGTCAGCTCGAGCTGTTGTCGTCTGCCGACCCTGTGCTCAAGCCGCACGAAGGCCGTGCGCTGATCGGTGTGATCGGCGGCAACAGCGTGGCCGTGGTGGATGCGCTCACGCTGCGGCGCTCGTCGCGCTGGCTCACCAGCGACATCGAACGCGAGCGCCACCGCGCCATGCACGAGCAGCTGTCCACGGCACTCGCACACGGCAAGGTCAAGCTCTTCTTCTCCGAAGGCGAGATGGTCGAAAATACGCTCGAGCGGCGTGGCCTGGGCTCGCTGGGCGCGATGTTCTGGTTGCTCTCGGGCTTGGCACTGGTGCTCTACCTGGTGGCCATGGTGGTGGTACTGGCGCGGCCCACCGCGCGCAATCTTCTCTACGCGCTGGCTGCGTTGTGCCAGGCGGGCAATCTCGCCTTCATCGCCATCGAGTCGAGCATGGAGCTGGCGCTTCCCTTGCCGCTGCCGCACTGGAACATGCCGGTGCGCATGAGCCTGGATCTGCTCACCGCCATCGCCGTGGTGCACGCCTCGGCCCTGCATCCGCGGCGCATACCCGGTGCAGCCAGCGTGGCTTGGTTGGGCTGGCTGGGCGTAGCCGCGCTGATCGTGCTGCTGGGCAGCGGGCAGCTCGCTGGGGCCTGGTGGTGGGTTCAGGGCAGTGTTGCCACGCTGGGCCTGCTGGCGATCGGGCTGCTCACCTGGTCGCACAAAATTGAGCCCCACCCCTTTGCCGTCGTGATGCGGCGCTTCGGCATCCTCGCGGTCAGCGCTTGGGGGCTGTTGACGCTCGCACTCGCGGCCGGCAACAGCATGCCGTCGGTTCAACTGCAGATCGCCGCGGTCGGGCCAACGATCTGGTCGGTGTTCTTTGCCTCGCTGCTGCTGCTGTTGCCCTTTTTGTCGAAATCGCAGCAAGTGATGCGCGAGTTTTCGCTGCTCGCCGCCATCAGCACCATTGCCACGGCGCTTGACCTGCTCTTCGTGGCCGCCTTCTCGCTTGGCCAGTTTGCCTCGCTCACTCTGGCGCTGTTTCTTTCGCTAGGCCTGTACTCCGGCGCACGCCAATGGCTGCTCAACCAGCTGCGCAACCAGAACGTGCTCACCACCGAGCGCATGTTCGAAAAGCTCTATCGCATTGCACGTGAAGTCGAGGCCCACCCCGAGCGCACGCCGGCCCTGCTGACGCAGCTGCTGCGCGAGTTGTTCGAACCCATGGAAGCCTTGCTCATCGACAAACACATCCCGAGCACACGTGTCACGGGCGGTGGCTCGACCCTGCTGATTCCTGTTCCCGAGCTGGCCCAAGGTGATGCCCCCGAAACCGGCGCCATCCTGATTCGCTTCGCTCAACATGGCCGCCGCCTTTTCACGACAGAAGACGCACGCCTGGCCGAGCGTGTGGTGGAGCAGTTGCGCCGAGCCGTGGCGTTTGACAAGGCAGTTGAACAAGGCCGCAGCGAAGAGCGGCTGCGCCTGGCGCAAGACCTGCACGACGACATCGGCGCCCGGTTGCTCACCCTCATGTACAAAGCGCAGTCGCCCGAGATGGAAGACTACGTTCGCCATACCCTGCAAGACCTGAAGACGCTCACACGCGGCCTGGCGGCGCCCAACCACCCGCTCTCGCATGCCGCCGCGGAGTGGAAGTCCGACCTGACGCAGCGCCTCTCCGCCGCGCACATCTCCTTGGGCTGGAGTTTCAGCGCGGACCGGGACATGTCGCTGACTGTGGTGCAGTGGTCGGCCCTCACGCGGGCGATGCGTGAGCTGGTCAGCAACGTCATCGCGCATTCACAGGCGCGCCGGGTCGACATCGAGTTCGTGCTGGAGGGCGACCGCCTGGACCTCACTGTCACCGACAACGGTGTAGGCCGCAACCCGCAGGCCTGGGCCCATGGATTGGGCCTGGGCGGCGTGCGCAAGCGCGTCAAGCAGTTGGGCGGCGAGGTGGCGTGGAAAGAAGTTCCGGCCGGTGGCATTTGCTGCCGGGTGTGCATCCGGCAGTTGTCCGAAAAACCTTGATGCCCCAAAAGAAGCCCAAAACAAAAGGCCTCCGATGAATCGGAGGCCTTGCTTATTTGGGGTGGCTGATGGGGCTCGAACCCACGACAACAGGAATCACAATCCTGGACTCTACCAACTGAGCTACAGCCACCGTAGAGCCCGCGAGTATAACGGACGCGGCAACAGTGCCGTCACTTGGGCGCCGAAGTTTCCACGACCGCCGGCATCAGCACCTCGACCTTAAAGCGTGACTTGAGCGCCGCGTAGTAGGCCTGAGCCTCGGCCGCGCTCCAGCTCTGCGCGTACTGCGCGGATGCACGCGTCGGGTCGGCCGCCACCGGGTCGCGGCCCAGCACCTTGACGACACGCGCCACCACATAACCGTCATCACCCAGCTCGACGCCTGCCACACCAGGTAGCGAGGCGGCCGACACCTTGAGCACTGCATCGATCACCGGCCGGGACACGTCCTTGGCCTGCGCCCGCGACACGGTTTGCAGCGGCGTGCCGAGGTCGGTTCCCGGCGCCTGACGCGCCACTGCCAAGCGGGCTTCGCCCTCCTTGCGTGCCAGTGCCGCAGCCTGAATGGCGACCACTTTCTCTCGCACCCGGGCGCTGACCTCGGCCAGCGGCTGCATGGCTGCGGGGCTGTAGTTGGTGATACGCGCCGACACCAGCGTGTTGGCGCCAGTGTCCACCGCTTCGGTGTTGCGCTTGTTGCGCAAGGCGTCGGCGCTGAACAAGGCTTCCAGCATCTTGCTCGATGCCAAGGGGCCCGCTGCATTGGCCGCCGGCATGCGAGTCACGCCCTTGGCCGTGCGCAGCTCCAGCTTGAGCTTGTCGACGGCGGGCTTCAAGCTGTCGGACTGTTCATAGACCAGGTTGGTGAACTCGGCTGCCGCTTTCGCAAACTCGGGTTGGGCCAACTGCTTCTTGCGCTCTTGCTCGATGTCGGCGCGAACGCTCTCGTAGCTGCGCTTGTCGCCACCGCGCACGGCCTTGAGCTGGAGGACGTAGAAACCTGCCTTGGTTTCGGTGACCGGGCTCAGGTCGCCGGGCTTCTTCAGCGCGAACAACGCGTCTTCGTAGGCCTTGTCGGTATCCCCTTTGCCGATGAAGAGATCCACCTCGCCACCCGCCTCGGCCGAACCGGGGTCTTGCGAATTCTTGCGTGCCAGATCGGCAAACGCAGCAGGGCTCTTGGTGAGTTGCGCCAACACCGACTCCGCCTTGGCGCGTGCCTTGGCACGCTCGTCGGCCGGCATGTCCTTGTCTGCCTTGATCAGGATGTGGCTCGCACGGCGCTCTTCCGGGACGGTATAGAGCTTCGCCACGTTGTCGTCGTAGTACTTCTTCAGCTCTTCTTCGGGCACCTTGATGCCCTTCTTGATGGCCTCGATGTCGAGCACCACGTATTCGATGTCGGCTTTTTCCTGCGTCTGGAACTCCGCGGCGTGCGCAGGGTTCTTGTAGTACGCATCGATGTCGCCCGCACTTGGGTTGACCTTGGCGAGATAGTCCTTGGTGTCGAAGCGCTGCAGTTGCACCTCGCGTTGCTGGAACATGGCGTCGATCGCACCCGACGCCGCCGTGGCCGGTGCAAACACGGTGGCCACGAGGCCCGTCTGCACCTGCCTCATCATGAGTTCTTCGCGCTTGATCTGATCGAACCCCTGCTTGCTCAAGCCTTGCGTGGCGAGAGCCTGCTCCAGGCCGCCAATGTTCAGGCTGCCGTCGGGCCTCCGGAACGAGTCGAATTGGCGATCGGTCATGTACTCGCGCAGCAGGCGCTCGTCGGTTGTCACGTAGCCTGCCTTGTCGGCAGCGGCCAGAAACACCTGCTCGCGCACCAACCCGTCGAGGGTGTTGCGTTTCATCTGCGGCGAATCAAACATCTTGACGTCGAGGCCGGGCATCTGATTGCGCAGCATGTCGACCTGGCGACGATGCGCCGCGTCGAGCTCGGTCTGGCTGATCTTGCGCGACCCCACCGTAGCCACGGTGGCGTTGCCGCTTTCCGACAAGCCGCTGTACCCCTGGATCCCGAAGAACACGAACGACGGGAAAATCAGAAGCACCAGAACGAATTGCAGGATGCGCGTGTGCTTGCGGACAAATTCAAACATCAAAGACCTCGATCAATGGGTCGCAAAGCAAGGAGAACCGATCCCCCCAGATGCGACAAAGGCGAACCTAGGTTCGCCTTTGCAGGATGGACAGCTTGAATTTTAGCTGATGGCTGCGTGCCTGCTTGGGGCTCGCGCGGCGTCTCGTTGGTGGGTGCTGAGGGGCTCGAACCCCCGACCTACGCCTTGTAAGGGCGCCGCTCTACCAACTGAGCTAAGCACCCGAGAACTTCAATCAGTTGACTGCATCCTTGAGGGCCTTGCCCGGGCGAAACTTGGGC
>JACMKW010000168.1 GCA_014379885.1 Rhizobacter sp. | reverse complement strand
GCGCTGAATTCTTCACCGGCGCGCTTGAGGTTTTCGGCGTCGTGCAACAGGCGCTCCACGATCGGCAGCACCGCTTCGCCGGGGGGTGTCAGGCCGGTCAGGCGCTTGCCCGCGCGCACGAAGATTTCGACCCCGAGCTCCTCTTCGAGCTCGCGGATCTGCCGGCTGATGCCCGGCTGGGAGGTGTGCAGCACGCCCGCGACTTCGGTCAGGTTGAAGCCGCAGCGCAAGGCTTCGCGCACAGAGCGCAGTTGCTGGAAGTTCATGGGCGTGAAGCGGTGCCGAGGGGCTGGCAAGCAGGTGAGGTGAGTCGGCGAAGTATGGGGACCGGCTGGTAGTTGCGGAACAACTTAATGTTGCTTTTCTTATTTGAAAAACGACTAAGCGTTGGAAACCACGTTGGAAACCAGGAAGCTCCGTGATGGCCCTCGGGTTTGCGTCAGGGGTCAGATGCTTCGCCCCTGAGGCGGCGGCTTACAATTCCACGCTTTCACTCCGGCCTGGCGCCACCCGGCCCGCCGGGCATTAACGAGGACTCTCACGTGTTCATTTCCGAAGCTTTTGCTCAGGCGGCTCCTGCCGCTGCGGCCTCCGACTCGCCGCTCGGTGGAATCACCGGCATGTTGCCCATCATCCTGATGTTCGTGGTGCTGTACTTCGTGATGATCCGCCCCCAGATGAAGCGCCAGAAAGAGCAGAAGTCCATGATCGAGGCCCTGGCCAAGGGCGACGAAGTGGTGGTGGCCGGCGGCCTGATCGGCAAGATTTCCAAGATTGGCGAAAGCTTCCTGCATGTGGAGATCGCCAACAACGTGGAGATCCAGGTGCAGCGCAGCGCCGTGGTTCAAGTGCTGCCCAAGGGCACGTTCAAGTAAGTAGATATTGACAAGCCGGTGCGGCCGCTTGCCGGCTGCTACCGGGCACGAGCAGTGGGCACCGCCCCGCGAAAAGAGGCCTCATGAATCGATATCGGTGGTGGACTTACACGATCCTGGCGATCGCGTTGGTGGCAGGCTTGGTCTACACCTTGCCCAACTTATTCGGCGAAGCACCCGCCGTGCAGGTCAGCAGCGCCAAGACCACCTTGAAACTCGACGGCTCCATCTCGAAACGGGTGGAGCAGGTTCTGAAAGACGCCGGGGTCAAGCCCGATTTTGTGCTGTTCGAAGGCAACTCAGTGAAGGCGCGTTTTGCCGACGGCGACTCACAACTGAAGGCCAAGGATGCGCTGACCAAGGCGCTCAACCCGGATGCAAGCGACCCCAGTTACATCGTTGCGCTCAACCTCGTCTCGCGCACGCCGAAGTGGCTGACTTACATGCGTGTGCTCGGGGCTGAACCCAAGCCGATGTACCTGGGCCTGGACTTGCGCGGTGGCGTGCACTTCCTGATGCAGGTCGACATGAAGGCGGCGTTGACCAAGAAAACCGAAGCCATGGCCGGCGACATCCGCAGCCAGTTGCGAGACAAAAACCTGCGCCACGCGGGGGTCACGCGCGATGGCAACACGGTCGATATCCGCTTTCGCGACCGCGAAACGCTGGACGCCGCGGCCAAACTGCTGAACGAACAGATGGCCGACCTGGTGTGGACGCAAACACCCGACGGCAACGACTTCAAGCTGAGCGGCGCGCTCAAACCCGAGGCAGCCCGCGCAGTGCAAGAGGCGGCCCTCAAGCAAAACATCACCACCCTGCACAACCGGGTCAACGAGTTGGGTGTAGCAGAGCCCGTTATCCAGCAGCAGGGCGCCGACCGCGTTGTCATTCAATTGCCGGGCGTGCAGGACACCGCCAAAGCCAAGGACATCATCGGCCGCACCGCCAACCTGGAGTTCCGCCTGGCCGACATGTCGGCCGAGGCACGCGCCGCAGTCGAAGGCACGGGCCCGGTGCCCTTCGGTCGCGAGCGCTTCATGGTGGGCCGAGGCGCACCCGTGGTGACTCACAAGGAAGCCGTGGCCACCGGGGAAATGCTGACCAACGCCCAGCCGCGGCCCGACCAGAACAGCCAGCCGGCCGTGTCGGTGAGCCTGGATGCCAAGGGCGGGCGTCTCATGCGCGAGATGACGCGCAACAACGTCGGCAACTACATGGCCGCGATCCTGTTCGAAAAGGGCAAGGGCGAAGTGTTGACCGTGGCACGCATCCAGGGCGAGTTCGGCAACGAGTTCCAGATCACCGGCATGGGCACCACCGAAGCCGCCAACGACCTGAGCCTGTTGCTGCGCGCCGGTTCGTTGGCCGCGCCGATGGAGATCATCGAAGAGAGCACCATCGGCCCGAGCTTGGGCGCCGACAACATCGCCAAGGGCTTCAACAGCGTCATCTACGGTTTTGCGGCGATCGCGATCTTCATGTGTGCTTACTACCTGCTGTTCGGCCTGTTCTCGACTGCGGCGTTGGCGTTCAACCTGCTGCTGCTGGTGGCGGTGCTGTCGCTGCTTCAGGCCACGCTCACGCTGCCGGGCATTGCGGCCATTGCGCTGACGCTGGGCATGGCGATTGACGCCAACGTGCTGATCAACGAACGGGTACGCGAAGAACTGCGAGGTGGGGCCGCGCCCCAGGCAGCCATCAACACCGGCTATGAGCGGGCCTTCGCCACGATTCTCGACTCCAACGTCACCACGCTGATCGCCGGCGTTGCCTTGTTCGCCTTCGGCTCGGGACCGATCAAGGGTTTTGCGGTGGTGCACTGCCTGGGCATCATGACCTCGATGTTCTCGGCCGTTGTGTTCTCGCGCGGGCTGGTGAACTTCTGGTATGGCCGTCAGAAAAAGCTCAAGGGTGTGTCGATCGGCCAGGTCTGGAAACCCCAGGCTGACGTGCCGGCCAACACCTGACCCCATCAAGAACTCAAACAGGATCCAAGCACATGGAGTTCTTCAGAATCCGCCGCGACATTCCGTTCATGCGGCATGCGTTGGTGTTCAACGTCATTTCGCTGCTGACCTTTCTGGTCGCTGTGTTCTTCTTGGTGACGCGTGGCCTGCACCTGTCAATCGAATTCACGGGCGGCACCCTGATCGAGGCCCACTACGCCCAGGCCGCCGACATCGGCAAGGTGCGCGGCATCGTCGAGGCCATGAAGGTCGGTGAAGTGCAGGTGCAGACCTTCGGCAACACGCACAACGTGTTGATCCGCTTGCCGGTGCGTGGGGACGGCAAGCATGGCGACACCGCCGACCTGGTGTTCGGCGCGCTGTGCAAGGCCGAGGCCGGCACCGTCACCAAGAAATCGGTCAAGACAGACAAGGGCGAGTTGATCGAAAAACCGGTGTGCGAAGCCGCTGGCGCCGAGCCGGTGGCCCTGCAACGCAGCGAGTTTGTCGGCCCTCAGGTGGGCAAGGAACTGGCCCAAGACGGCGCTAAGGCCCTGGCCTTCGTTGTGATCGGCATCATGATTTACCTGGCGTTTCGCTTCGAGTGGAAATTCTCGGTGGCCGCCATCGTCGCCAACCTGCACGACGTGATCATCATCCTGGGCTTCTTCGCCTTCTTCCAGTGGGAGTTTTCGCTCTCGGTGCTGGCGGCGGTGCTGGCGGTGCTGGGCTATTCGGTGAACGAGTCGGTAGTCTTATTCGACCGGATCCGCGAGGCCTTCCGGCGCTTCAGCAAGATGAACTCGCACGAGGTCATC
>JACMKW010000167.1 GCA_014379885.1 Rhizobacter sp. | reverse complement strand
TCCCCCTGCTGGCATTGGTTGAGGCTCTGTTCCAGTTGAAGCCCGGCGGCCAGTTGCTCGGACTGGAGCCGCTGCGCCCGCGCCTCGCGCAGGGCGGCCGAGGTCTGCTTTTGCTTCTCGGCCAGCGCCAGCGCCTGGCGAGTTGCGTGGACGGCCCAGAACGTCGAGACGATGCAAGACATCGCTACCTCGTCGAAGAAGATCGGCGACATCATCGGTGTGATCGACGGCATCGCCTTCCAGACCAACATCCTGGCGCTCAACGCCGCGGTGGAGGCGGCGCGCGCCGGTGAGCAGGGCCGAGGCTTTGCCGTGGTGGCGAGCGAGGTGCGCTCGCTCGCACAACGCTCGGCCAGTGCGGCCAGGGAGATCAAGAGCCTGATCGGTGACAGCGTCGAGAAGGTCGAGGCTGGCTCACGCCAGGTCAACGATGCTGGCCAATCGATGAGCGCCATCGTGGCTCAGATCAGGCACGTGAGCCAGTTCATCGAAGAGATCTCGCGAGCCACCGTCGAGCAGGCCAGCGGCATCAGCCAGGTGGGTGATGCGGTCAACCAGCTGGACCAGGTCACACAGCAGAACGCCGCCTTGGTGGAGCAAAGCGCCGCCGCTGCGGAAAGCCTGCGCCATCAGGCTGCGCGCATGACTGAGGTGGTGGGCGTGTTCAAGCTCTGAGAGCTGCTGGGTTCAGCGCGGGCGGGTCGGTGGCCAGTGGATGGTGTCGATTTGCCCGCAGCTTTCGAACAGCGGCCTTGCGAACAGATAACCCTGCATCAGCTTCACGCCCATGTCTTGCAGGCACAGGCACTCGTCGACGGTTTCGACGCTTTCAGGCCGCGCACCAGGGCTTCACGCGCAAAGATCTGCTGTGTCTCGATGTTGACGATCGGCTGGTAGGCAAAACTGAACTGAAAGCCCAAGCGCTCGGCGGTGCTGCAGTCCCCGCACGCCTTGGCGTCGTCCATCGGGACGAAATCGGACGCCATCGCCTTCTGGATGGGGATCATGGGTTTTGGGTGTGCTCAGCAGTCTGCCTCGCGCCGCTTGGGCACGCCGGATCAGGGTCTGGGAGGTGGCCCGCTCAGATCGTTTTCGGCGCATTGCCGGCGGACTTGAACGCCATCTCACCCTTGTCTCAGGGCTTGGGCAACGTCCCGATCACGCCTTGCACGAACCAGTTCATGCCCGACAGCGTGCTGTCGTCCATCACACCGGCGGCGTGTCGCACCACGCCTGCGCTGTCGACCAGCTTGCCTGAGAAGGGGTGAAAGCGCGCGGCCACGATGTCGGCCTCACGTGCTTTCACGAGTGCGGCCACATCGGACGGCACCGAGCTTGAAAACGGCGCGAGCGCAATGAACCCGTCTTTCATGCCGCCCCACACCGGCATTGATTGCCACGTGCCCTTGAGCACCGACTCGGCCACGCGGGTGTAGTACGCGCCCCATTGGTGGGTGATGGCGGTGAGCTGCGCATCGGGTGCGAAGCGGCGCATGTCGCTCTGGTACGAGATGACGCGCACGCCCTTGCTCTTGAAGTGCGCCTGCGCGGCTTGCGGCACGGCGGGCGAGCCGCTGTGGTTGGTCAGCACGTCGGCTCCCTGGTTGATGAGCGTGATGGCCGCATCACGCTCACGTGCCGGGTCGAACCAGGCGTTGATCCACAGCACTTTCACTTGCGCTTGCGGGTTGACCGCACGCATGCCCAGCGTGAAGGCGTTGATGCCCTGGATCACTTCGGGCACCGGGAAGCCCGCCACATACCCGGCCACGCCGCTCTTGCTGGTTTTGCCCGCCAGCAGGCCGGCGAGGTAGCGGCCTTCGTAGTAGCGCGCGTTGTAGGTGTTGAGGTTCTTCGCTGTCTTGTAGCCACCGGCGTGCTCGAAGGCCACGCCGGGGTACTCGGCCGCCACGCGCAACGCAGGCTCCAGGTAGCCGAAGCTGGTGGCGAAGATCAGCGTGTGGCCTTGTGCGGCCAGGTCACGCATCACACGTTCGGAGTCGGCGCCTTCGGCCACGGCCTCGATGGCGGTGGTTTGCACCCGGCTGCCCAGTGCCCGCTCCATCGCGAGACGGCCCTGGTTGTGTTGATACGTCCAGCCGGCTTCACCGATGGGGCTCACGAACACGAAGCCTACCTTGAGCGGTGGCTTCGGCAGTGCTTGTGCGTTGGAAGTGGCGGCCACGGCCGCGAGCATCGCAGCCAACAGGCCGCGGGCGAGGTTTTTGAACATGGTGTTCCTCTACATGGCCCCGGGTTGCAAAGGCAAACCGCCTGCGGGGGCACGCAGGCGGCTGGTGTGCGAATTGTCGCAGGCCCTTGGGGCAGCAGGCCGGGCTCCACACATTAGGGGTGGCGTTGGAGGCAAACCCCGTGGTCACGGCCACGGTCTGGACCAACGGCCTGGGCGCGTTGGCCGTATTTGCCTACGCCGGCGCCATGACCTGGGTGATCCTGAAAGCCATCTCGCTGGTGATGACCCTGCGGGTGGGGGCGGCGCAAGAGAACGTCGGGCTCGACATCTCCGAGCATGGTGAGATGCTCGCACCCAACGCGCCGGCGCACGGCTGAACAGTCATACAAGGCCGATGAGCACCACCACCATGAGTGCCGCTGACGACAACAGCCACCTGATGAACTACCTGGTGCGCATGATCACGCAGCTGCGGCGTGAGTTCGGGCGCAGCCTCGACGTGACCCAGTTCCTGCATGACTTCACCTGCGCGCGTGAGGTCATGGAGCAAGCGCTAAGCAGCCAAGACCCGCGTCTGCGCGAGTACGCCACCTATGTTCAGCAGCGCTTCACGGTCACCGTGTGGCTGACTCTCCGGCAGCGTCGGCCAGCGCAGGCGCCGTTGCGCCCGCCAAGCCGGCCGCGGCCAGCAGCACGGCG
>JACMKW010000166.1 GCA_014379885.1 Rhizobacter sp. | reverse complement strand
TCCAGTTCATGTTTCCGCGCCTCATCGGCCTGTACGCCGGCGTGCCCACCGAGGTGCCGGCGATCATGGTGCAGCGCATTTGCGGCACCGGCTTCGAGCTCTTCCGCCAGGCCGGCGAGCAGATCGAGCGCGGTTACTGCGACGCAGCCCTGGTGGTCGGCGCCGAGTCGATGACGCGCAATCCGATTGCCGCCTTCACCCACCGCACCGGCTTCAAGCTCGGTGCACCGGTCGAGTTCAAAGACTTCATGTGGGAAGCGCTGATCGACCCCGCGCCGAACATCACCATGATCCAGACGGCCGAGAACCTGGCCAAGAAATACGGCATCACGCGCGCCGAGGTGGACGAGTACGCTTCACGCTCGTTCGCGCGCGCCGTCGCCGCGCAAGAAGCCGGCTACTTCGACGGCGAAATCGTGCCGGTGACCACCGAGACCTTCGAGCTCGAAGGCTACGAGCCGCGCAAGCTGGAGCTGCCGCGCAAGGTGACGAGCCTCACGCGCGACACGCATGCCCGCCTGTCGCCGGTCGAGGTGCTGGCCAAGCTGCGCTCGGTCTACCCCGGCGGTGTGCAAACCGGTGGCAACAGCTCGGCGCTGGTCGATGCGGGCGCGGCGGCTGTGGTCGCCAGCGGCGCTTACGTGAAAGCCAACGGCCACAAACCCCTGGCGCGTGTGTTGGCCGCCGCGGCCGTGGGCGTGCCGCCCGAGATCATGGGCATCGGGCCGGCCCCGGCGATCCGCCTGCTGCTGGAGCGCACGGGTCTCAAGCTCTCCGACATCGGCCGTTTCGAGATCAACGAAGCACAAGGCGCGCAGACGCTGGCCGTCGCCAAAGAGCTGGGCCTTGACCACGAGAAGCTCAACGTGCACGGCGGCGCCATCGCGTTGGGCCACCCGTTGGCGGCCACCGGCGTGCGATTAACGATCACCGTCGCACGCCAGTTGCGCCAGAGCGGATTGCGCTACGGCATCTCGTCGGCGTGTGTCGGCGGCGGCCAAGGCATTGCGCTCTTGATTGAAAACCCTGACGCCGTTTGATCACTGAATACGTTTAACTCACACACCTTGTCTCTGCCCGTTCAGGCTGCAGGACACCTCAACACCATGAAAATCCAATCCCAATCAGCCCTCGTCACCGGCGGCGCCTCCGGCCTCGGTGCCGCTACTGCGCGTGAACTCGCCCGCCGTGGCGCCAAGGTGGCCGTGCTCGACGTGAACATCGAGCTCGCGCAGAAAGTGGCGGCCGAGATTGGCGGCATCGCCATCCAATGCGACATCACCGACACCGCTTCGGTCAACGCCGCCCTCGACGCCGCCGAAAAAGCGCACGGCCCGGCCCGCATCGTGATGAACATTGCCGGCATCGGCACGGCCAAGCGCATCGTGCAAAAAGACGGCTCACCGGCACCGCTGGAAGACTTCGAGCGGGTGATCCGCGTCAACCTCGTTGGCACCTACAACGTGATCCGCCTGGCCGCAGCGCGCATCGTCAAGCTCGAGCCGCTGGAAGACGGCGAACGGGGTGTGTTCGTCAACACCGCCTCGGCCGCGGCCTTCGACGGGCAGGTGGGGCAAGAGGCGTACTCGGCATCGAAAGGTGGCCTGGCTGCGATGACGCTGCCGCTGGCGCGTGACCTGGCGCAGTTCGGCGTGCGCGCCTGCACGATTGCCCCTGGCCTGTTCCTCACCCCGCTGCTGGCCGAGTTGCCGCAGGCAGTGCAAGACTCTTTGGCCGCGAGCATCCCGTTCCCCAAGCGCCTGGGCAAGCCCGAAGAGTTTGGCCACCTGGCGGCCAGCATCGTCGAGAACCTGTCGCTCAACGGCGAGGTGATCCGCCTCGACGGCGCCTTGCGCATGGCGGCGCGCTGAATCAACATGCCGCGCACCACCCAACACAGCGTGAACGTGCAGTTCGGTGACTGCGATCCGGGCGGCATCGTGTTCTTCCCCAATTTTTCTAGCTGGATGGATGCTGCCTCGCTGATGTTTTTCACCCAATGCGGCGTGCCGCCCTGGCGCGTGCTGGAACGCGAGCGCGGCATCGTGGGCACGCCGGTGCTTGAGATCAACACCAAGTTTCACAAGACCGTGAGCTACGGCGACACGATTCAGATCGCCACCCATGTTGAAGCGTGGCGGCGTGTGGCCTTCATCCAGATTCATCGAGTGACACGTGGCGACGAGCTGGTGTGCGAAGGCCGCGAGGTGCGTGCCTTCATCAAGCGCGACGAACACGACCCCGACCGCATGCGTGCCATTCCCGTGCCCGAAGACATTCGGGCTCTTTGCAGTTGAATCTCAGTCCCAAAGAAGCTTCCAAAACCAACTTTCATCACTGGAGACAAGCTCATGAAAGCCTTCCGTCCTCTGGCCATCGCACTGGCCGCCCTGCTTGCCCACGGTGCGGCCCTGGCCGACATCACCGTCGGCGTGGTGTTGCCCCTCACCGGGCCCGGCAACGGCCTGGGCATCCCGGTCAACAACTACATCAAGCTGTGGCCGACCAGCATTGCCGGTGAGAAGCTCAACGTCATCGTGCTCGACGATGCGAGCGACCCGACCAAGGGCGTGCAGAACGCCAAGAAGCTCATCACCGAAGACAAGGTCGATGTGCTGGTGGGCTCGGCCGTGACCCCGGTGGCCATTGCGATCGCGGGTGTGGCGGCAGAAGGGCAGACCGTGCAGCTGATGATGTCGCCGGCCAACCTGCCTGCGGGCAAGGACACCTGGGCCTTCCGCCTGCCGCAAAGCAATGCGGTGATGGCCCATGCGCTGATCGAGCACATGAAGAAGAAGGGCATCAAGACGATTGGCTTTCTGGGCTACACCGATGCGTATGGCGAAGGCTGGTTGAATGACTTCAAGGCCGAGTCAACCAAGCTCGGTGGCCCGCAGATCGTGGCGGTGGAGCGCTTCGCGCGCCCCGACACGAGCGTGACCGCACAGGCCCTCAAGCTCGTGTCGGCCAACCCGCCCGCCATCCTCGTCGTGGCTTCGGGCAGCGGTGCTGCCATGCCGCACAAGGGCCTGATCGAGCGTGGCTACAAGGGCACGATCTACCAGACCCACGCCGCAGCCTCGCGCGACCTGATGCGCATCGGCGGCAAAGACGTGGAAGGCAGCTACGTGGTCTCCGGCCCCGCAGTCGCACCTGAGCAACTGCCCGATGGGCACCCGTCGAAGAAGCTCGCGCTCGACTTCGTGGCCAAGTATGAGAAGGCCTACGGCGTTGGCAACCGCAACCAGTTTGGTGCACATGGCTATGACGCTGTGATCGTGCTGGAAAAGGCGATTCCCGTGGCACTCAAGGCCGGCAAGCCGGGCACGCAGGCCTTCCGCAGCGCGCTGCGCGATGCGATCGAGAACATGGGCCGCACCGTGCTGTCGCAAGGGGTCGTGACTTACACGAAGGACAACCACTGGGGCTTCACGACGGAGACGGGTGTGATTCTTAAAGTTGTGAAAGGCGAATGGGATGCTGAGTAAATAAGGCCCCCCAGTCGCTTCGCTCCTGCCCCCAGGGGGCGCCACCCAGGGGCCCGGCAAAGCCGGTTCCCCGGGCGTTGCTTGATGGGCGAGTCGCTTCGCTTTTGCGGGCACGCTTTTCTTCTTTGAGCCTGATATGGATCTTTCCATTGCCAGCATCCTGACCTTGGATGGCCTTACCAACGGTGCGATCTACGCGCTGCTGGGTTTGGCCACTGTGCTGGTGTTTGCCATCACGCGGGTGATCTTCATTCCACAGGGCGAGTTCGTGGCTTATGGGGCGATCACCTTGGCGATGCTGCAGGGGGGCAACCCGGTGGGCAGCTTCTGGCAGCGGCATGGTGACCTGCCAGGCACGGTGTGGTTGCTGCTGGCGGTGGCGTTGCTGGTGGTGGTGCTCGATGTGGTTCAGGGCTATCGGCGTGGGCTGAGTCCGCACCAGGTGTGGGTGTCTGCGGGCAAGACGCTGGCGGTGCCGGTGCTGGTGTTTGCGGTGGCCTGGGTTGCCGGGCCGCGTGGCTGGCCGCTGTGGGCACAAAGCCTGTTCACGCTCGCCGTCGTCACGCCGCTCGGGCCGCTGGTGTACCGGCTGGCTTACGAGAAGGTGGCCGATGCCAGCGTGCTGGTGCTGCTGATCGTGTCGGTCGGCGTGCACTTTTCGCTCACCGGGCTGGGCCTGGTGTTCTTCGGTGCCGAAGGGTTTCGCAACCCGAGTTTCTGGGACGCGCGCTTCCAGATCGGCGCGATGACGGTCACCGGCCAGACGATCATCATCTTTGCCGCCTCTCTGAGCTTGATGGGCGCGCTGTTCCTGTTCTTCGAACGCACGCTGCGTGGCAAAGCCTTGCGTGCCACAGCCGTCAATCGGTTGGGGGCGCGGCTGATGGGCATCTCGACTTCAGGCGCTGGCAAGCTGAGTTTTGGCTTGGCGGCGTTCATGGGCGCGCTGTCGGGTTTGCTGATCGGCCCCAGCACCACGATCTTTTATGACTCCGGCTTTCTGATCGGCCTCAAGGGCTTCGTGGCGGCGATCTTTGGGGGGCTGGCGAGTTACCCGGCCGCTGCGCTGGGTGCTTTGTTTGTCGGGCTGCTGGAGAGCTTCGGCTCCTTCTGGGCGAGTGCGTTCAAGGAAGTGATCGTGTTCACGCTCATCATTCCCGTGCTGCTGTGGAGAAGTTTCCAGCACGGCCACCACGACGAGGAAGAGTAAATATGGCCCCCCAGTCGTTTCACTCCTGCCCCCGAGGGGCGCCGATCCCCTTGGGGCGGCCCGGCGAGGATCGTTGATGCGTCGCGGCTTCCTCCTCTTCTTTGTACTCGTTCTGGCGCTGCTGCCCGTTCTGCCCGTCCCCGAGTTCTGGATCACCCAAGCCAACTACATCGGCCTGTACGCGCTGGTGGTCATCGGCCTGGTGCTGCTCACCGGCGTGGCCGGGCTCACCTCGTTCGGGCAGGCGGCCTTCGTGGGCATGGGCGCCTACACCGC
>JACMKW010000165.1 GCA_014379885.1 Rhizobacter sp. | reverse complement strand
GCCTGCTCGGCGACGACAAGGACATGCTCGAAGACCTGGTCGCTGCGGCCTTCAACGACGGCATCCGCCGTGCCGAGGAGGTGTCGTCCGAGAAGATGGGCAAGCTGACCGCCGGCATGCCCATGCCACCGGGCATGAAGTTCCCGTTCTGAACCGCGGCACTCAGTGAATTTGTCGGCCCATCAACAACCCGCTCGGGCTGAGGTATCGAAGCCGTGTGCAGGACGTGCCTGGCTTCGATACCCCAGCCCGAACGGGTTGTGGTGCGCGGACTTCCCGGCTTCCAGAGTTGCTTCGTGTCTGAACCCGCGCTCGAGTCCCTGATCGAAGCCTTGCGCCGCTTGCCCGGCGTGGGCCAGAAATCCGCGCAGCGCATGGCATTCCATCTGTTGCAACACGACCGCGAAGGTGCACGCCGCATGGCGCAGTCACTGCTCGGTGCGGTCGACAACATCCGCCACTGCGAGCGTTGCCACACCTTCACCGAAGCCCCGGTCTGCCGCACCTGTTTGGATGAGACGCGAGACAAGGGGCTCCTCTGCGTGGTTGAAACCCCTGCCGACCAAGCCGCGATGGAACGCACCGGCAGCTACCGCGGCCTGTACTTCGTGCTGATGGGCCACCTCAGCCCGCTCGACGGCATTGGTGCACGCGACATCGGCCTGCAGCAACTGCTCGACCGTGCGGCCGACGGCTCCGTGGAAGAGGTAATCGTCGCGACCAACTTCACCGCGGAAGGCGAAGCCACTGCGCATGTGCTGGCAGAAACACTGAAGGCGCGAGACCTGCGCGTGACACGCCTGGCGCGCGGTGTGCCGATCGGCAGCGAACTTGAATACGTGGACTTGGGCACCATCGCCCACGCGCTGGTGGATCGGCGTTGAGCCCTGCCCTAGCGTGGCCGCCCTTTGCGCTTGCCCACCGGCTTCTTCGCCGTCGCCTTGCTGCGCACCACCGGCTGCTTCTGCGGCACAAACACCACCACGTTCTCACCCGCTGCGAAGCTGGCACCGGTGGTGACCTTGTTCCACAGCGCCACTTGCGAGCTGCTCACGCGGTAGCGCTTGGCAACGCTGGCCACTGTCTCACCTTTGATGGCTTTGTGCGTCACGCGCCGCGGTGGCAATGCCTCCGGAGTGAGTGACATGACAGCGTTGTCGGCCAGGTGCAGCGACACGTCTTTCAACAAATGCAGCGCACGCGGCACCAGCAGCGTGGAGCCGGCCTTGACCAGCATGCGCGGCGGGATGTTGTTCACTTCGCAAAGATCGGCTTCGCTCATGCCGACTTGTTTGGCGGCGTCGGCGGGTTTGAGCGTGCGTGGTGCGACCCAGGCCGTCCAGGTGGCAAAGGGGCCGCGGTGTGCGGCCACGTTGCGCACGAACTGGCTGGCGTTGTCGTAGGGCAGCAGCAGCTGCGGCGTGCCTGCGGCCAGGATCACCGGGCGGTTCATCTGCGGATTGAGTGTGTAGAACTCGTCTTTCGTGATGCCGGCCAGCTGGATGGCCACTGCCACGTCGATGTCGCGCTCGATGGGCACGCTCAGAAAGTACGGGTGGTTGGTCAGCTCCGGCAGGGTGATGGAGTAGCTCTGCGGCCGCAGCACGATGTTCTTCACGGCCTGCAACTTGGGCACGTAGTAGGCCGTCTCGTTGGGCATGCGCAGGCTCAGGTAATCGGTAGGCAGGCCGGCGCGTTTGTTGCGCGTGATGGCGCGCTGCACATTCCCTTCACCCCAGTTGTAAGCCGCCAGCGCGAGGTGCCAGTCGCCGAACATGCCGTGCAGCTTGCCCAGGTAGTCGAGTGCGGCACGGGTAGAGGCGAGAACGTCGCGCCGGTCGTCTCGAAAGGCGTTCTGGCGCAGCTCGAAGTGTTTGCCGGTGGCGGGCATAAACTGCCACATGCCCGAAGCCTTGGCCGATGAGATGGCCTGCGGGTTGAAGGCGCTTTCGATGAAGGGCAGCAGGGCCAGCTCGGTGGGCATGCCACGGCGCTGCACTTCTTCGACGATGTGAAAGAGGTAGCGGCTGCCACGCTCGGTCATGCGTTGCACGTAGTCGGGCCGGGCCGAATACCACTGCTCGCCGCTGCGCACGAGACTCGTGTCGAGGTCGGGCATGCGAAAGCCGCGGCGCAGGCGCTCCCACAGGTCGACGTTGGCGACTTGTGAGTTGAGGTCCACCGGCTCTTCGGGCCGCAAGGGGTCAACCGGGGCTGAAGCCACCCGGCCTTCAGGCTCGGCGGCCGCAGACGCCGCTGCCATGGGCGCTGACGCCACCGGTGCCGGGGCGGGTGCCGAGGCGGCCGTGCCTGCAGGGGGCAGGTTTGCAATGACGGAAGGCAGGTCGGCGCTCTGGTTCGGCGGCTCAACCAAAGTGGCGCATGCGCTTAACAGCAGGCCAAGCGTTGCTGCGGCTGTTGCAAGTGAACGCCGCAGTAGGGGAAGCTGGGTCATCGGAAGTTATTTTTCCATTGGCGAAGTGCTGCCAGCACATCGGTCTCGCTGTGGCTTAAGGCGCCTTGCGCCAAGGCAGCTTGCACCACCTCGGGTTGGTCGCAACGCAAGAAGGGGTTGATGCGCTGCTCTTGCGCAATGGAGCTGGGCAGGGTGAATTCGCCTTTCGCGCGCAAGGCCTCGCATTGCGCGCTGTAGGCCAGCAGGTCGTTGTTGTGCGGCTCCACGGCGCGTGCGAACTTCAGGTTCGACAAGGTGTATTCGTGGGCGCAGCAAACGCGTGTGTTGCCGGGCAGCGCGGCCAGGCGTGAAAGCGAGCTGTGCATCTGCGCGGGTGTGCCTTCGAAGAGCCGCCCGCAGCCACCCGAGAAGAGGGTATCGCCGCAAAAGAGGATCGGTGCCTCGCCGTCAGTGGCCGCGCGAAAAAATGCGATGTGGCCAGCCGTGTGGCCTGGTACGTCGATCACCTCGAAGCGGCAGCCCAGCATCTCGACATGGTCACCGCCGTTGAGCGGTTCGCAAGGCTGTGGAATGTCTTCACGCGCGGGGCCGACCACGCGGCCTTGCAACCGCGAGCGCAAGGCTGAAAGACCGCCGACATGATCGGCGTGGTGGTGGGTCACTAGAATCCCGGCGAGCACCAGGCCGTGCGCATCGAGCGCGCGTTCCACAGGTGCTGCTTCCCCCGGATCGACGACGAGTGCCTGCCGGCCATCGTGAAGCATCCAGATGTAGTTGTCAGAGAAGGCAGGCAGTGCAAGCAGGTTCATGGCGAAACTCGGCGCGATTATAGGTTTGGCCCCCTGGCTGAAAACGCCGCCGGGCCGCTACTTGCTGGCTTGGGAACAAGCGCAGATGGATCGTTGTGTGGCCGATGTGTTTGGCTTTCACGCATTGCAACTGGGCTTGCCGGAACTCGATGCACTGCGTGCCAACCGCATGCCGCACCGTTGGTTGGCGGTGGATCAGCCAACACCGGCGATGGAGTCGCTACCGCGCGCTGAAGTTCCCGAGAGTGCCACATCGCCCCCGCCGCGTGCCGTGATGTTGCAGTGCGATTTTGATGCCCTGCCCTTTGACAGCCAGAGCCTCGACCTGATCGTGCTGCCGCATTCACTGGAGCTGGCGCGTGACCCGCACCAGGCCTTGCGCGAGGTCGAGCGTGTGCTGATGCCGGAGGGCCGGGTGGTGATCATCGGCTTCAACCCCGGCAGCCTGTGGGCGTTGCGGCAGCGTTTGGGCCGCATGGTTCGTGGCCTCGGCCTGCGCGCGGGCCAGCCGCTGTTCATGCCCAGCGAAGGTGATTTCATCGGCTACTGGCGCTTGCGTGACTGGCTGCGTCTGCTGAGCTTCGAGGTGGAGGAAGGGCGCTTCGGTTGCTACCGGCCGCCGCTCACGTCGGAGCCCTGGCTGACGCGTTTCGGCTGGATGGAGAGCACCGGCGACCGCTGGTGGCCCGTGCTCGGCGCGGTGTACATGCTGGTGGCCGTGAAGCGCGTTCGTGGCATGCGACTGGTGGGCTTGGTACGCCGCCAGCGTGTGCCGGCCAAAGCGATCCCGGCGGTGGTGAGCAGCCACCGCAATCAAACGACCCTGGAGAGCCATGACATCGACTGAAGACCGCCCCAGCATCAAGCGCCCAAGCGTGACCATCTACACCGACGGCGCCTGCAAAGGCAACCCGGGGCCGGGCGGATGGGGGGCCTGGCTGAGCACCGGCGAGCACGAAAAAGAGCTCTTCGGCGGCGAGGCGCAGACCACCAACAACCGCATGGAACTCACCGCGGTGATCGAGGCTCTGACGTCGCTCAAGCGCAGTTGCGACATCACCCTCTACACCGACAGCGAATACGTGCGCAAAGGCATCACCGAGTGGATCTACGGCTGGAAGACGCGCGGCTGGAAGACCGCCGACAAGAAGCCGGTAAAGAACGCCGACCTGTGGCAGCGGCTCGATGCGTTGCGCAACCTGCACCAGGTGGACTGGCGCTGGGTGAAGGGCCACGCTGGAGACCCCGGGAATGAGCGGGCCGATGCACTCGCAAACCGTGGAGTAGACACGGCGTCTACGTGATTTCCTGTCTCGCAGCTTGCCGCTTGGCAGGCTACATTCATTTGAGTAGCAATCAGGGTTGAGCGTGAAGACATTGCATACGGTGGTGGCCGTCGTCGGCATTTCAGTGGCCGGCGCGGCGGCGTGGTGGTATCAGAACAAGGCGCCGGCCGCAGGTGGCGTGGCCGCTGCAGGCCCGACAGCATCGGGTGCCCAGCCGGCAGGCGCGGGTGGGCCGGTGCTGGTGGAGGTGGGCAAGGTCGAGACCATGACCATCGACGACGATGCACAAGGTGTGGGCGCGTTGCGCTCGCGCCAGGGCGTGATGCTCAGGCCCGAGGTCAGCGGACGCATATCGCGCCTGGGCTTTGGCGATGGTCAGCGTGTGAAACGCGGCCAATTGCTGGTGCAGCTCGACGACGCCCTGCAAGGCGCTCAGCTGCAGCAAGCCGAGGCGCAGGCCAGCATTGCGCGCACCAACCTGCAACGCAACCGCGAATTGGTGGCAGCCAACTTCGTGAGCCAGAGCGTGGTCGACCAAAGTGCCGCGGCCATGCAGGTGGCGGAGGCGCAGGTGGCCCTGGCCAAGGCACAACTCGCGCGCATGCGCATCGAAGCGCCGTTCGACGGCGTGGCCGGCATTCGCAGTGTGAGCGTGGGCGACTACGTGAAAGATGGCGCCGACCTGGTGAACGTGGAAGACCTCTCCTCGGTGTGGCTCGACTTCCGCTTGGCCGAGCGTTATGTGGCGCGCATCAAGACCGGCCAGCTCATCGAGGCGCAACTCGACGCGCTGCCGGGCAAGGCGTTCAAGGGCCATGTCGATGCGGTCGATTCGCTGCTCGACGCCAATGGCCGATCGCTGTTGGTTCGTGCGCGCCTGCCCAACACCAGCGGTGAGCTTCGCTCCGGCATGTTTGCGCGCACCCGTGTGGTTTTCTCCACTCGGGCCAATGCCTTGGTGGTGCCTGAAGAAGCGCTGGTGCCGCTGGCCGGCAAGCAGTACCTGGTGAAGGTGGTCGACGGCCCCAAGGGCAAGGTGTCGCAGCGGCTCGAAGCACGCATCGGCATGCGCTTGCCGGGGAAAGTCGAGATTCTCGAAGGTCTGGTTGCAGGCGACACGGTGGTGACGGCCGGCCAGACGCGGCTGCTGCGCGGAGAATCTTTGCCGTTGCGCGTGGTAGACATCAGCCGGCCTGCGGCTCGGGCAGCCAGCGGAGCGTTGCGCGGTGCCAGTGGTGCGGGCAGCGGTGCTGGCGGTGGCGTCGGCAGTGCAGCCCGCGGTGTATCGGGTAACCGCCCGGCCGTCGCTCTCTGAACGCTGCGCCTGAGGAGCTGTATTCATGCGCTTGTCTGACATCACCATCCGCCGCCCGGTCTTCGCCACCGTGCTCTCGCTGCTGCTCGTGCTGGTGGGGGCGGTCTCGTTCCAGCGCTTGCAGGTGCGCGAATACCCACGCATTGATGAACCGGTGGTCAACGTGTCCACGCGCTTGATCGGCGCGTCGTCTGAAGTCATCGAATCGCAAGTCACCAAACCGCTCGAAGACTCCATCGCCGGCATCGACGGCGTTGAAATCATCACCTCAATCTCGCGTTCCGAGCAAAGCCAGATCACGGTGCGCTTCAAGCTGGAAAAGAACCCCGACGATGCAGCCGCCGATGTGCGCGACCGTGTCTCGCGTGTGCGGGCGCGCTTGCCCGACGCGATCGACGAACCGGTCATCGCCAAGGTCGAGGCCGATGCCACGCCCACCATCTGGCTGGCCTTCACCAGCGAGACGCTCACGCCGCTGGAGGTGACCGACCTGGTCAACCGCATCGTCAAGCCGCGCCTGCAAACGGTGACGGGTGTGGCCGACGTGCAGATCAACGGCGACCGCAAGTTCTCCATGCGCATTTGGCTCGACCCCGACAGGCTCGCGTCGTACAAGCTGACGGTGCAAGACGTGGAAGACGCGCTACGCAAGCAAAACCTCGAAGTACCCGCCGGCCGCATTGAAAGCCAGCAACGTGAATTCAGCGTGACGGCGCGCACCGACCTGAACACCGTGCAGCAGTTCGGCGCGGTGGCGCTCAAAATGGCCAGCGGCTACACGGTGCGCCTGCGCGACGTGGCCCGCATTGAGCAGGCCGCTGCCAGTGAGCGCAGCAGCGTGCGTCTGAATGGGGTGCCGTCGGTGTCGCTGGGGGTCATCCGCCAAGCCACCGCCAACCCGCTGGAGGTGTCGGCCGGCGTGCGCGAGATGATGCCCAAGCTGCAGCTCGACCTGCCCCCTGGCGTGAAGGTGCAGGTGGCAAATGACAACTCGGTGTTCATCGAGAAGTCGGTCAAGTCGGTGTTTCGCACCATCACCGAAGCGGTTCTGCTGGTGGCGCTGGTGGTGTTCATCTTCTTGCGCCACTTGCGGGCGGCCATCATTCCGCTGGTCACCATTCCGGTGAGCCTGATCGGTAGCTTTGCCATCATGGCGGTGGCCGGTTTCACCATCAATACGCTGACGCTGCTGGCCCTGGTGCTGGCGATTGGCCTGGTGGTCGACGACGCCATCGTGGTGCTGGAAAACATCTTCCGCCACATCGAAGAAGGCATGGGCCCGTTCCAGGCAGCGCTCAAAGGCTCGAAGGAGATCGGCTTTGCGGTGGTGGCGATGACCATGACGCTTGCGGCGGTGTTTGCGCCGCTCGCTTTTGCGCCGGGCCGCACCGGGCGCTTGTTCACCGAATTCGCGTTGACACTGGCGGGCGCGGTCATCGTGTCGGGTTTTGTGGCACTGACGCTCACCCCCATGATGTGCAGCAAGCTGCTGCGCCACGAAGCGCGGCCCACACGCTTCGATGTGTGGATGGAAGGCGCACTCGACCGCCTGACCGCCGGCTACGGGAGTGCACTGCGCTGGACGCTGGCGCACCGCTGGGTGGTGCTGCTGGTGATGGTGCTGTCAGCCGGTGGTAGCTGGTGGCTCTTCACCACAGCCAAGAGCGAGCTGGCACCACTTGAAGACCGTGGTGTGATCCTGGCCACCGTCAACGCACCCGACGGGTCCACGCTGGAGTACACCGCCCGCTACCTGCGCGCCATCGAAGGCATCGGCAACGACTACCCCGAATTCGACCGCGTGTTCGTGGTGGCCGGCAACCCCAGCGTGTCGCAAGGCATCTCTTTCCTGCGCACCGTCGATTGGGACGACCGCAAGCGCAGCACGCTGCAGCTCGCCCGCGAGCTACAACCGCGCTTCGCGGGCCTGCCCGGCGTCACAGCCTTTCCGGTCACACCGCCCAGCCTGGGTCAGGGCTTTCGCGAGCGGCCGATCAACTTCGTGATTGTCACCAACGACAGCTACGAGAACCTCTCGAAGGTGGTGCAGCAGTTTTTGGGCGAGATGGGCAAGAACCCTGGCTTCGTGCAGCCCGACACCGATCTGCGCCTGAACAAGCCCGAGATCTTTCTGGAAGTCGACCGCGATCGCGCGTCTGACGCCGGCGTGAGCGTCGACCAGGTGGCGCGCACCGTGGAGACCATGCTCGGTGGCCGTGCCGTCACCCGCTACAAGCGCGACGCCGACCAGTACGACGTGCTGGTGCAAACCGAAAGCCGTGGCCGCACCACGCCTGAAGACATCGACAAACTCTTCGTGCGTGGCCGCAACGAGGTGATGGTGCCGCTGTCGTCCATCGTCAAGGTGAGAGAGGCGGTGAGCCCGCGCGAGCTGAACCACTTCAACCAGCGCCGCTCGGTGTCGATCACGGCCAACCTGGCGCCAGGCTACTCACTGGGCGAGGCTTTGAAGTACATGGACGACACGTCGCGCCGCGTTCTCAAGCCGGGCTACTCGACCGAGTTGAATGGCGTGTCGCGCGAGTTCCGCTCCTCCAGCGGTGCGCTTGGCCTGGTGTTCATGCTGGCGCTGTTGTTCATCTTCCTGGTGCTGAGCGCTCAGTTCGAAAGCTTCATCGACCCGTTCGTGATTCTGCTGGCGGTGCCCTTGACGATGGTGGGCGCGCTGGCAGCCATGCAGCTGACCGGCGGCACGCTGAATGTCTATTCGCAGATTGGCCTGATCACGCTGGTGGGCCTGATCACCAAGCACGGCATCCTGATCGTGGAGTTCAGCAATCAATTGCGCCAGCAAGGGCGCGATCTGCAGCAGGCCGTTGTCGAAGCGTCGTCATTGCGCCTGCGGCCCATTCTGATGACCACCGGCGCCATGGTGCTGGGCGCCTTGCCCTTGGCCCTGGCCAGCGGCGCCGGCGCTGAGAGCCGGCAGCAGATCGGTTGGGTGATCGTGGGTGGCATGTCGTTGGGCACGCTGCTCACCATCTTCGTGGTGCCTACGGTGTATTCGCTGTTTGCGCGGCGCCAGGCGCCGGGTGCGAACGAGACACCGGCTGATCACGATGCGGCCGTAAGTTCCTCCCACGCCTGAGCGTGCAGAGGCTGAGAACTTTTCATTTCCGTTCGCCCTGAGCTTGTCGAAGGGTGCGCAGTGCACGGCACTGGCTTCGACAGGCTCAGCCCGAACGGGTGAGGGCCTCACTCTCAGCCGCGCGCCAGGTCGTCGGGTGTGTTGATGTTGAAGAAGGCGGCCACGTCGTCGAACACCACCTCGGCGCGCCGGTGCTGCGCCGTCCAGCGCTCGATCTTGCGCTGGCCCGTCTGCAGGTAGCGCAAAAGGCTGTCCGCCAGCTCACGCTTCATCAAACAGAAGGCCGGCTCCAGCTTGGTCTCGTTGCCGTGGCGTGTGGCGGCGATGGCGATCTCGGCGTCCGCCTTGGCCAGCGCCTTCACCAGATCGACAGGGAAGTGCGGGCAATCGCAAGGCACGGTCACGAGGTAGGGCGTTTCGCAGTGCTGCAGGCCGGCCAGGAAGCCGGCCAGCGGGCCTTCGTAGCCGGTGCTGGACGGTGCGTCGGGCCACACCGGCACACCGAGGCTGCGATACACATCCAGGTTGCGGTTGGCGCTGATCATCACGTGGCCCACCTGCGGTGCCAGCCGTTGCAGCGCATGCCGCGCAAGCGGCTGGCCGGCGAAGTCTTGCAAGCCCTTGTCGACACCCCCCAGGCGGCTGCCTTGCCCACCGGCGAGGATCAGCCCTGTGATCTCGCGAGGCTCAACCACCGATGTAGTGCATCTCGACGCGGCGTTTGCCTGCGCTGGTGTCGCCCTGCTGCGCGCTGCGAAGCTCAGAGTAGCGGTCGTCGCGGCCTTGCCAGATGAGGCCGATGGCGCTGGCGATTTGCGCGTCGCTGTAGTCACCACGCAGCAGCGAGCGCAGGTCGTGCCCTTGCGTGGCAAAGAGGCACAGGAAGAGCTTGCCCTCGGTCGAGAGCCGTGCTCGGTTGCAGTCGTGGCAAAAGGCCTGCGTCACGCTGGAGATGACGCCGATCTCGCCGCCGCCATCCGCATAGCGCCAACGCTCGGCGGTTTCGCCGCTGTAGTTGGCGTCCATGGCCCGTAGCGGGAAAGCCGCATTCAAACGCGCGATGACATCGGCCGAAGGCAATACCTGGTCCATGCGCCAGCCGTTGGTTTCGCCCACGTCCATGTACTCGATGAAGCGCAGGATGATCTTGCCGCCGTGGTTCTCTCTGAAGTGCCGCGCCATCGGCACGATCTCGTGATCGTTGGTGCCACGTTGCACCACCATGTTGACCTTGATCGGGCCCAACCCCACGCGCTCGGCT
>JACMKW010000164.1 GCA_014379885.1 Rhizobacter sp. | reverse complement strand
GCGTGTCGCGCACGGTGTCGACGGTGTCGAACAGCGGCTCCTTGTCTTCCTGGTTGTCTTTGTTGTAGGTGAGCGGCTGGCCCTTCATCAGCGTGAACAGGCCCATCAGGTGGCCGATCACACGCCCACTCTTGCCACGCGCCAGCTCGGCCACGTCGGGGTTGCGCTTCTGCGGCATGATCGACGAGCCCGTGCAGTAGCGGTCGGCCAGGTCGATGAAACTGAAGTTCTGGCTCATCCACAGCACGATCTCTTCAGCCAGGCGCGACACGTGCACCATGGTGATCGACGCAAACGAAGCGAACTCAAGTGCGAAGTCGCGGTCACTCACGGCGTCGAGGCTGTTCTGGCACACGCCTTCGAAGCCCAGCGTCTTCGCAACACGCTCGCGGTCCAGCGGGTAGCTGGTACCGGCCAGTGCGGCGGCGCCCAGCGGCAATTGATTCACACGCCTGCGCACATCGGCCAGGCGCTCGGCATCACGCGCAAACATCTCTACATACGCGAGCAGGTGATGCGCAAAGCTCACCGGCTGCGCCACTTGCATGTGGGTGAAGCCCGGCAGGATGGTCTCGGTGTTTTTCTCGGCCACGTCGATCAGCGCGAGCTGCATCGCCTCCAGCAGCGGGGTGATGGTGTCAATCTCATCGCGCAGCCACAGCCGCACGTCAGTGGCCACCTGGTCGTTGCGCGAGCGGCCGGTGTGCAGTCGCTTGCCAGCGTCGCCCACCAGGGTGGTGAGTCGGGCTTCGATGTTGAGGTGAACGTCTTCCAGGTCGAGTTTCCACTCGAAGCTGCCGCCTTCGATCTCTTGCGTGATCTGCGCCATGCCGCGCTGAATGTCGGCCAGGTCTTTCGCTGCGATCACCCCTTGTGCGGCCAGCATGTCGGCGTGGGCCAGGGAGCCAGCGATGTCGGCCTTCCACATGCGCTTGTCGAAGAACACGCTGGAGGTGTAGCGTTTCACCAGCTCGCTCATCGGCTCGGAAAAGAGCGCTGACCAGGCTTGGGATTTTTTGTCGAGTTGGTTGTCAGACATGGGCGGAAGAGGAGAGGCGACGGAAGAGAGCGGGGCCTGAGCTTCAGGGTGTAACGCTTGGTAGGCCCGTTGGCCGAGCGGCGGGACTTGGCGACAATGCATTGCACGACGCAGTGCCTGCGCGTTCCCGAAGACTGCCCGATTCTATTCGGCCCCCCATGGCAGAACCCGACCCAAAAGACGTCACCGTCACGCCCAGCCGCCCGGCGAGCCAGGGGCCGGAGTTCACGCGGCCGGGTGATTTGACGTCCACCAGCAGCATCTTCGGCCCCACCGGCTTTGGCCCGCTGGAAACCGCAGCGCATAACCAGCCTGGCGCCGGCTCGGCTTTCGACGTGTGCCACGTGGGCGTGGTGTTGCGTGCCTTGCTATTCGTGCACGCCGCGCTGGCGGTTGGGGTGTTGTTTGCGTCAGCCGATTTCGTAGGCTGGCTGACGCTGGTGGCGCTGGGCACGAGCACGGCCTTGCCGGCGGTGCTGCTGTGGCTGGTTGTGGCGTGCTTGCTCAAGCGCCTGCTGGCCGGCCTGACACCCGGGGCGCAATGGGCAGCCGCCGTGGGCCTGGGTGCAGTGAGCGGCGGGTTCGGCTGGGGCTTTCAGTCGGTGGGTGGCCAGAGCCTGCTCGGCGGTGGTGTGCCCTGGGTGGCGCCGTTGCTGGCCGGCGCAGCGCTGGCGGCGGCGCTTTTTTACTGGCTCACACTGCGCGCACGCGCGCGCCTGCCGGCCGACACCACGGCGCGGCTGGCCGAGCTGCAATCGCGCATTCGCCCGCACTTTCTGTTCAACACCCTCAACACCGCCATCACGCTGGCGCGGCTCGACCCGGCACGCACCGAACACCTGCTCGAAGACCTGGCCGAGCTGTTTCGTGTGGCGCTCACCGACAGCGGCGAATCGGTGAGCCTGGCCGACGAAGTGGCCCTCGCGAAACGTTACCTGGCCATTGAGCAGGTTCGCTTCGGCAGCCGGCTGCAGGTGAGCTGGGAGCTCGACGACGATGCCGGCGCCGCCCGTGTGCCACCGCTGCTGCTGCAACCGCTGGTCGAGAACGCCGTGCGCCACGGTGTGGAGCCGTCGGCCGAGGGCGGGGTGATCCGCATCCGCACGCGTGTGAAACGCGCTCATGCGGTGGTGAGCATCGTCAACACTTTGCCGTCGCAACCCTCGCAGCCGGGCAATGGCATGGCGCTGCGCAACGTGCGCGAGCGCCTGCGGCTCATGCACGACGTGGCGGCCCAGTTCGAAACGCGCCGCGAGCACGACGTGTTTCGTGTGCAGATCGTGGTGCCTCTCTGAGCCATGACGAAGCCATGACCAAGCCATGAACGACGAACTCAAAGTGCTGGTGGTTGACGACGAAGAGCTGGCTCGCCTGCGCCTGCGTGGCCTGGTGGGCGAGTGCGCCTCACCGCGTGCGCAGGTGGTGGGCGAAGCCGCCAACACCGGCCAGGCCCTGGCCTGGATCGCCAGCAACGAATGCGACCTGGTGCTGCTCGACATCCACATGCCCGGGCCCGATGGCACGCAACTCGCCGCGCGCCTGCGCCAGTTGCCCAACCCACCGGCCATCGTGTTCGTGACCGCGCATGCCGAGAACGCCTTGCAGGCCTTTGACCTGGAAGCCGTCGACTACCTCACCAAGCCCGTGCGCCGCGAGCGCCTGCAAGCGGCCTTGCAGCGTGTGGCCCAGCGCCTGGGCGCACGCCCGGCCGAGCTTGCTGTGCCCGCCGGGGCTGAGCCGGTGATCATCGTCAACGAGTTGGGCCGCAAGATTCGCGTGCCGGTGTCCGAGGTGCTCTATCTGAAGGCCGAGCTGAAATACGTGACGCTGCGCACCGCCAGCCACACACACGTGCTCGACGACGCGCTTACCGACCTGGAGCAACGCCTGGGAGCGCGCTTCTTGCGCATCCACCGCAACGCGCTGGTGGCGCGCCACGCGCTGCGCGCGCTGGAGCGCCGTGTGCTGCCGGCTGATGGTGAAGACGAAGCGGCCGAAGGCTGGGTGGTGCGGGTGGCGCCGGTCGATGAATGGCTGGTGGTGTCGCGCCGCCAGGTGGCGGCCGTGAAAGAAGTGATCGCGGAGGGCGGGGTGTGAACGAACACGATGAGCCAAGCACACGGGCCCGTTGGCTGGGCGTGGTGTTGATTCTTGTCGCGCTGTCGGCGCTGGTCTGGCAGGCCTGGGTCTCGGGTTTGGGAGATGAGTTGCCACCGGCTGATGCACCGCGGGTGTCAGCGAGCAACCCTTTGCTGAGTGACATGCTGGCCGGCGTGGACAGCGCGAAGATGGGCATGCAGGCCGCTTCGGCGGCGGCTGCGCTCGGCGCGATCGCGCCCTTGTCGCCAGACGAAACGGAGCTGTGCGGGTTGGGCCGCGTGAAGGCCGATGGATCGGGGCGGCCCAAAGACCCGGAGCCCCTGCGGCTTGCCGCGCAGCGCGGGCGTGAACGCCTGCTGCCGGTGCTGCTTAACAGCCCCGACGAGTTGACACGCGCTGTCGGCTTGTTGCTACAAGGCGTGGGCTCGCCTGGCGGGGGCGACTCGGCCCTGCCAGTCAGCGCGCACGCCCGCGATACCTTGGCCCAGATGGCGATGAGCGGC
>JACMKW010000025.1 GCA_014379885.1 Rhizobacter sp. | reverse complement strand
GCATCTACAACCAGAAAACCGGCGAATTCGCCACTTCGCTCGGGCCGGTGTTTGCCAACCTGCTGCTGGCCGATGACATCAACCGCGCGCCCGCCACGGTGCACAGCGCACTGCTGGAGGTGATGCAGGAACGCCAGGTCACCATCGCCGGCGAGACGCACAAGGTGCCCTCGCCTTTCCTGGTGATGGCCACGCAAAACCCGATCGAAACCGAAGGCACTTACCCGTTGCCCGAAGCCCAGGTCGACCGCTTCATGATGAAGGTGCTGGTTGACTACCCGAGCGAAGAAGAAGAGTTCGTGATCGTGCAGCGTGTGACCGGCGACCCTGTCGCCGTGACGGCCATCGCCAGCACCACGCAGCTTGCCGAACTGCAGCACGAGTGTCGCAAGGTCTATGTAGACCCGTCGCTGGTGCAATACGCCGTGAAGCTGGTCGGCGCCACGCGCACGCCGGCCAAACACGGCCTGGCCGACATGGCGAAGTACATCAACTTCGGCGCCAGCCCGCGCGCCACCATCGGCCTGATCGAAGGCGCCAAGGCCATGGCCATGCTGCGTGGCCGCAGTTATGCACTGCCCGAAGACGTGATGGACCTGGTGGCCGACGTGCTGCGCCACCGCCTGGTGCTGAGCTACGAGGCGCTGGCCGATGGGCTCACGGCCGACCAGATCATTCACCGCATCGTGCAAAAGATTCCCAAGCCCGACAAACCCATGGCCCACCATGCCGGCGAACGAAACAACGCCTGACGCCATCCTGCGCCGCCTGGAATGGACGGTGATCCGCCGTCTTGACGGTCTGCTGCAGGGCGACTACCGCACCCTCTTCCGCGGCGCGGGGATCGACCTTGCCGACCTGCGCGAGTACCAGCACCACGATGACGTGCGCCACATCGACTGGAACGTGACGGCGCGTTTGCAGCAGCCCTACGTGCGCCAGTTCACTGAAGACCGCGAGCTCACGGCGTGGTTTCTGCTCGACTTGAGCGGCAGTGTTGACTTTGGCTCAGCGCGCAGCAAGCGCAGTGTGTCAGCCGAGTTCGTATCGGTGCTTGCGCGCCTGCTCACGCGGCATGGCAACCGTGTAGGCGCCATGCTGTACGGCAATGCGCTCGATGAAGTGCTGCCCGCCCGCAACGGCCGAATCCATGTGCTGCACCTGATGCAGCGCATGCTCAAACACAGCACGCCGCAAGCCAAAGCGCAAACGCGTCTGCAAGACCTGCTGCAACACGCGGCACCGCTGATCCCACGCCGCTCCACCGTGTTTGTGGTATCCGACTTCATCAGCGCGCCCGGTTGGGGTGATGCCCTGGCCCGACTGGCCCAGCGCCACGAGGTGCTGGCCGTGCGCCTGTACGACCCGCTGGAAATGGCCTTGCCCGATTTGGGCATGGTGACCATGCAAGACGCCGAAACCGGCGAACAACTGCTGGTCGACACGCATGACCCGGGTTTTCGCGCGCGCTTTGCGAAGGCCGCCGATCAGCAAGAGGCCGAACTGCGTTCGACGCTCACACGCGCAGGCGTCGATGCGCTCGAACTGTCGACGGACGAAGACCTCGTCAACACGCTGATGCGCTTTGTCGAACTGAGGCGCCAGCGCAGCCGGCTTGCTGCGGGCGGTGGGCTCCCGGCCCACTTGAAACCCATGCCAGTGGAGGAGCCAGCATGAACTTCGTGTGGCCTGACTTCCTCTGGTCGCTGTTGGCGCTGCCGCCGCTGGTGGTTTTGTATTGGTGGCTGCTTTATCGCCGCAAGAAGGCCACGCTGCGATTTGCCAGCCTGGCCATCGTCAAGCAAGCCATGGGCAAAGGCCCGGGCTGGCGGCGCCACATGCCCCCCGTGCTGATGCTGCTGGCGCTGGCCACCTTGCTGATCGCCACCGCGCGGCCACGCGCCGTGGTGACATTGCCGTTGCAGCAAGAGACCATCATCCTCGCCATGGATGTGTCAGGCAGCATGCGCGCCACCGACGTGTTGCCCAATCGCATGGTCGCAGCACAAGAAGCGGCCAAGGCCTTCCTGGCAGACTTGCCGCGCAACGTGCGGGTGGGTGTGGTGTCGTTCGCCGGCACGGCCGCCGTGGTGCAGCCACCCACGCAGAACCGCGAAGACATCGTGGCCGCGATCGACCGCTTCCAGTTGCAACGCGGCACCGCCATCGGCAGTGGCATCGTGCTCTCGCTCGCCACCATCTTTCCGGAAGCCGGCATCGACCTCTCGCAGATCACCGGGCAGCGCAACATGCCGCTCGGCCCCGGAGACAAACCGCCCAAAGAGTTCACGCCGGTACAACCAGGCTCCTTCAGCTCGGCCGCCATCGTCTTGCTGACCGATGGCCAGCGCACCACGGGGCCCGACCCCATGGACGCCGCCAAGATGGCAGCCGACCGCGGCGTGAAGATCTACTCGGTGGGCATTGGCACCAAAGAAGGCGAGACCATCGGCTTCGAGGGTTGGTCGATGCGCGTGCGGCTTGACGAAGAGACGCTGAAGAACGTGGCCAACCTGACACGAGCCGAATACTTCTACGCTGGCACGGCAGCCGACCTGAAGAAGGTCTACCAGTCGCTGAGTTCGCGGCTCATCGTCGAGAAAAAAGAAACCGAGATCACCGCGCTGTTTGCGGGTGTGGCTGCGGCGCTGGTGCTGCTGGCTGCGGGGCTGTCGGTGTGGTGGTTCGGGCGGGTGGCCTGAAGCACCGCAAGATCGGTCACCAGGCCTCAGCGCAGTGCACGAATGCGCTCAGTTGGTGCGCATGAGTGCCTTGAAAGCCTGAAACCGCTGGCACGGCTTCTGCTTAGTTTGAGGTGAGAGGGCGGACTCGTTCGCTCTTCATGGTGGCTAGGGTTCCGGTTGCGACGTGCTCGCAACGGCTGGTCCGAGAGCTGCCGGCCGCAGGCCCTTCGGGCCCCGGTTCCACGGAGGGATAAAAGCCCGGGAG
>JACMKW010000163.1 GCA_014379885.1 Rhizobacter sp. | reverse complement strand
TCCACGATCTCGGGAAACTGCTTTTGCAGGATGGGCACGAACACCTCGTTCAACGCCACGCCCAGCATGGCCGGCTCGTCGGGGGGTTTACCGGTGTAGGTGGAGTGGTAAATCGGGTCTTTGCGGCGGGTCAGGCGGGCAATCTCGAAAACCGGGAACCAGTCCTGCTCGTTGTAATAGCCGGTGTGGTCGCCGAACGGGCCTTCGAGTGCATACAGATAGCCGCCCACTTCCTTGAGCGCCACGCCGTGGGCGCTGGTGCCGGTGAAACCCTTGGCGGCGATCGGAATGTGGCCCTCCAGCACGATCTCGGCCCCGGCCGGCGCCTGCAGCATCACGCCCGAATCGCCCACCGAGGTGTCGACCACCTCGGTACGGCTGCCACGCAGCAGGCCGGCGAACTGGTACTCCGACAAGGTGTCGGGCACCGGCGTCACCGCACCCAGGATGGTGGCCGGGTCGGCGCCGAGCGCGACGGCAATGGGAAAAGGCTGGCCTGGGTTGGCGAGCGCGAAATCGCGGAAATCCAGCGCCCCGCCCCGGTGGGCCAGCCAGCGCATGATCACCTGGCGCGGGCCGATCACCTGCTGTCGGTATATGCCCAGGTTCTGGCGCTTGCGCGGATTCGGCCCGTTTTGCGGCCCGCGGGTGATCACCAAGCCCCATGTGATCAGGGGGGCCACGTCACCCGGCCAGCAGGTCTGGACCGGCAAGCTGCCGAGATCCACTTCGCCGCCTTCCAGCACCTCTTCCTGGCAGGCCGCGCGGCGCACCGTGGCGGGTTTCATGTCCCACAAGGCCTTGGCCATTTGTAACAACTTACCGGTGTCTTTCAAGCCTTTGGGGGGCTCGGGCTCCTTCAAGCTGGCCAGGACACGACCCACATCGCGGAGCTCATTTACCTCGGTGGCACCCATGCCCATAGCCACCCGGCGTGTCGTTCCGAAGAGGTTCGTCAAGGCTGAAATTTTGTAACCGGCGGGGTTTAGAAACCACAGCGCCGGTCCGCCGGCGCGCAGCACCCGGTCACTGAGCGCCGTCATTTCAAGCCGCGCCGACACTGGCTCTGCGACCCGTTGGAGCTCGCCGAGGCGCTCCAGACCCGCCATGAAGTCACGCAAATCCCGGTATTTCATGATTTTTAGTTATGAACAATCGATTCGTAATGCTTGACTGGCATGGATGCTTCTTCCAGAATCCGCCGACCTGACGCAGATCAGGGATAACCCGCGCCCACTCTCACCCGAGAGCCCAGGGCGCACGCTGCCGAATCCGCGGCCTTTTTCGTCGCGGATTATCACTGTCGCATTCCACTGCAAGCGCTTTCAGGCGCTGGCAATGGAAGGGACAGAGAAGAAAGGAGTGACATGACAGCGCTTCAGAAATTGATATCGCAGCTGGACACGAGCCGCCAATCGGCCGCCCGTTCCAGCTCAGTGTTCCTGCGTGACGTCGGTCACGGCCTGCTGGAAGTGAGCCACAACACTCTCGCCCTCGTGGGCTTGGTGCTGGTGTCGGTGCTGGTGTTCGTCGCCAGCCAACGCGACCTGCGGCACGACGTGGAGCAAAGCACGCTGAGCTGGCTGCAGGCCCGCCACGAAGCACGCACTGAAGGTACCGACGAAGCACTCGCCGACCTGAGCGAACCCGACGCCATCGCCCGCGCCACCGCCACCGATCCCAAAGACCTCACCCGCCAGCAGGCTGCGGTGGCGATCTGGCTGTCGCGCCGCTACCGCGTGGCGCCCGAACCGGTGAGCCGCCTCGTCAAGGAAGCCTGGACGATCGGTGCCAAGGCCGGGCTGGACCCGACACTCATCCTGGCCATCATGGCCATCGAATCGAGCTTCAACCCATTTGCCCAAAGCCCCGTAGGCGCCCAAGGTCTGATGCAGGTGATGACGCAGATCCACGACGACAAGTACGAGCCCTTTGGCGGCAACCACGCCGCCTTCGACCCGGTGACCAATTTGCGCGTGGGTGTGCAGGTGCTCAAGGAATGCATCTCGCGCGCCGGCAGCGTCGAAGCCGGCCTTCGCTACTACGTGGGCGCGGCCAACCTGGCCGACGATGGCGGTTATGCCGGCAAGGTGCTCGCCGAGCAGGCTCACCTGCGCCAAGTGGCCGCCGGCAAAGTGCTCTCGGTGACGGCGCCGCTGATCGTCGCCCCGGCACCGGTTGTTCAGCCCGCCGCGCTGACCTCGACTGAGGCGGAAATCAAGCCCGCACCGGCTGGCGACAAGCCAACCAACGAGCAGATCGCACTGCTGCGCTGACGGGCGGCGGGTACACTCCACCCCGCTGCGCAACTGGCGATGGGGCTCCTGGTTTTCCACGGAGCCTGACGTGGTGAACCACTGGGAAGCGCAGCCCGCCTCGCGTTGTGAATAGGAGCGAGGCCGGTTCAGCCGTTCGCCTGGGCAGCCCTGAGGTCGCATTCACGATGCGGCTTTGCCAGGGACTTCTGACACAGCAGAGGACTGCCACATGTTCGACCGCGCCCAATCCACCCTTGCCAACATCGACCCCGAGATCTGGTCGGCCATCCAGAGCGAAAACAAGCGCCAGGAAGACCACATCGAGCTGATCGCCTCGGAGAACTACACCTCCCCGGCAGTGATGGCCGCGCAAGGCAGCCAGCTCACCAACAAGTACGCCGAGGGCTACCCCGGCAAGCGCTACTACGGCGGCTGCGAGTACGTTGACGTGGTCGAGCAACTGGCGATTGACCGGCTGAAGCAACTCTTTGGTGCCCAGTTCGCCAATGTGCAAGCCAATTCCGGCTCGCAAGCCAACCAGGCGGTGTTTTTCGGTCTGCTGCAACCCGGCGACACCATCCTGGGCATGAGCCTGGCCGAAGGCGGCCACCTCACGCACGGCATGCCGCTCAACATGAGCGGCAAGTGGTTCAACGTGGTGAGCTACGGCCTCGATGCCCAGGAAGCCATCGACTACGACGCGATGGAGCGCCTGGCCCACGAACACAAGCCCAAGCTGATCATTGCCGGCGCCTCTGCTTACAGCCTGCGCATCGACTTCGAACGTTTCGCCAAGGTGGCCAAGGCCGTTGGCGCCTACTTCATGGTCGACATGGCGCACTACGCCGGCCTGATCGCCGCCGGTGTGTACCCCAACCCCGTGCCACATGCCGACGTGGTGACCTCCACCACCCACAAGAGCCTGCGCGGCCCGCGCGGCGGCATCATCGTGATGAACGACGAAGCCATCGCCAAGAAGATCAACAGCGCCATCTTCCCCGGCATCCAGGGCGGCCCGCTGATGCACGTGATTGCCGGCAAGGCGGTGGCCTTCAAGGAGGCGCTGTCGCCCGAGTTCAAGACCTACCAGCAGCAGGTGGTGAAAAACGCCGCCGTGCTGGCCGACACGCTCACCGCACGCGGCCTGCGCATCGTGAGCGGGCGCACCGAAAGCCATGTGATGCTGGTCGATCTGCGCCCCAAGAACCTGACGGGCAAGGAAGCCGAAGCCATCCTGGGTGCAGCCCACATGACCTGCAACAAGAACGGCATTCCGAACGACCCGCAAAAGCCCATGGTCACCAGCGGTG
>JACMKW010000162.1 GCA_014379885.1 Rhizobacter sp. | reverse complement strand
GTGGCCAGGCGCTTGGCAGGGGCTGGTGCGGGCGTGGCGAAGTCTCGGTGGCGGCGGCGCTCATGCGTCAACTTTGGGGGCAGGCCGGCCGCGCTGTCTTGAGCCGGGTCAAACCCGGCCCTTCCGCGCCGTGCCGGGTCAGGCCGTGGCGGCCAGCGCGGCGTCGACCGGGGGAGGGGTGTCTGAAAAGAAGCACCTGCCTTTGCCCGCGTGCTTGGCGCGGTACATGGCAGTGTCGGCGCGGTGTTGCAGCGATGCGAGTGACTCGCCCGCTTGCAGCATGGCCACGCCAATGCTCGGTGTGGCGATCACTTCGTGCCCTGCGATGGTGTGGGGTTGCGACAAGGACTGCAGGATGCGTTCGCACAGCTCGTTCACGTGTTGTTCGGTGCCTGCACCTTCCAGCGTGACGGTGAACTCGTCTCCGCCGAGGCGGTTGACGGTGTCGGTGACCCGCACGCAGTCGCGCAGCCGGTTGGCAACGACTATCAGCAGTTGGTCTCCCACCGCGTGGCCGAAGGTGTCGTTGATGGCCTTGAAGCCGTCCAGGTCGACGAACACCAATGCCAGCGTGTCGGCGTTGCGCGCAGACCGCGCCTGGGCTTCGCTCAGGCGCTGCTCGAAGTCTCGGCGGTTGCCCAGCTGAGTGAGCGCGTCCAGGTGAGCCAGATCAGCGAGCGCGCGGTCGGCTTGTTTGCGTTCGGTGACGTCGCGCGTGATCAGGGCAATGCCGTCTTCAAGCGGCACCACCTGGTGGTGCAGCCAACGGCCCATGAGGCGGGTGTCGGTCGCCTGCACTTCGGCGCTGCTGGTCTTGCCGGTCTGGATGGCGTGTTCGAACTTGGCCAGAAAACCGCCGCTGCGCATGGTCGGGGCCAGCACGCACAGCCGCTGGCCGATCGCATCCTTGCTTGTGAGTCCAATCAAGGCGGCAGCGCGTGCGTTGCACTCGGTGACCAGCATGTCGATCAGCTGGCCTTGGTCATCGCGCTCGGCCTGCATGATGGAAACCGCGTCCATGCTGCCCTCCAGCGTGGCGCGAAACGCGGTCTCGGCACGCCGTGTCTGCCGGCGGCTGCGTTCGAGTTCGATCACCTTGGCACGTAACAGCCACACCCCCGCGCTGATCAGCAGGGCTACCGCGGCCGCCCACCCCAGCAGCGCAGCGCGTGCATTCCGGTAGCCGGCCAGCGCGGTGTCTGCATTCACCGCCACCACCGCGACCAGCGGGTAGCGTTCGACACGCACCGACGCGACAAATCGCTCCACGCGGTCGACCTGGCTGGCAACCGGGCGCCGCGTCGCGTGGATTTCTCGGGAGCGCCGCTCCAGGCGCGCTACGTCGATCTTTTCGCCGAAGCTCACCTTGCCGCCGAGCAAGCGTGAGCGGTAGACGCCGTCGAGGCCGAGCACACCGATGGCTGTGTCTGGCGCTTCGCTCTTGGCGTAACCGGCAGACAAGGCCGCCGGGTCGATCGCTGCGGTGACGAGGCCCCCGAATGCCCCGTTGGGTAGGTTGACCCGGCGTGACACCGGGATGCTCCAGCCGCCTGCCAGCGGGTCGGGGGCGCCCACACCGATGGTGAGATCCAGGTCGGCCTGTTTTTTGTGTGCCTTGAAGCGGTCGTCGTCGGCAATGTTCAGCGCCACCAGGGTGGAGGTGCCGTCGATGACGAAGCCCTTCGGGTCAGTGAGCGTGACCACCCGGGTGACGTCGTCTGACAGCACGCCCCCATTTCGCAGAGACTGCAAGGGAGGCAGTTGACCGCGCTCATGCAGGTACTTCACCAGCAGGGTGGATTGGTTGACCCGGTCCAGCACTTCGCCGGTGCGAGCGGCCAGCTTGTGCGCGGTGCGGTCGCTGTCACTCAGGATGGCGTCGACCGCATTGCGGTACTCGCTGCTCAGAGCGAGCTGGACCGCGCCGCCCAGCAAGAGCAGAAGTGCGGCGCCCGCGGCCAGCACCCCCCCTTGCAGCGAAGCCTGCCAGTGGAGCGAACGGGTTGGGGCGGAACGTGTCACGGCAGGGCAAGCGATGGGCTGTACCTGCATTGACGCATGGCCGCACGGCCTCGGGTGCCGGGAGAAGACCCGGTTTTGGCCGTCAGTTCGGGCCGTGCCTCACGGCGCGGTTTTCGGCCTCTCGAGCCCGGCCTTGCGAGCCCGCTGCTTGAGCCAGGCCCAATAGCCCACCGGGCGCAGGCGGGCCATCCAGTCGAGCATGCGGGCGTCGGCGCCGATGCGAATGCGCAGCTCGCCGCGCTCAAGCCCGCTCAGGATGCGCTCGGCCGCTTGATCGGGGGTGGTCGGCACCGATTTCACAAAGGCGTCGGCCGCCACTTTCTGAATGGCCGGGTCGATGCCGGCCGCGCGGCGCGCGCTGTGGGCAATGTGGGTCTTGATGCCACCCGGGTGAACTGCCACCACACGCACCGCGGTGTTCTCGAGCTCGTGGCGCAGGGAGTCGGTGAAGCCGCGCACGGCAAACTTGCTGGCGGCATAGGCCGTCTGCCCGGGCGGTGCCACGAAGCCGAACACGCTCGACACGTTCACCACATGCGCGGCCGGCTCGCGCAGCAGCAGCGGCAAGAATGCACGTGTCATGTTGACCACGCCCCAGAAGTTGATGCCGAACAGCCATTGGAAGTCGGCGTCGGTGAGCTGGCGAAACTCGCCCATCAACGCCACTCCCGCGTTGTT
>JACMKW010000161.1 GCA_014379885.1 Rhizobacter sp. | reverse complement strand
GTGCCGGGTATTGTTTATGGCGCTGGCACGCCCTCGATGATCGAACTCGATCACAACGCCCTCTTCCATGCGCTGAAGAAGGAAGCCTTCCACTCGACCATTCTCGAAATGGAACTGGGTGGCAAGAGCGAGCAAGTGCTGCTGCGTGACTATCAGCTGCACCCCTTCCGCCAGATCGTGCTGCACATCGACTTCCAACGAGTCGACGGCACCACCAAGATCACGAAGAAGGTGCCCCTGCACTTCATCAACGAAGAAAACTCGCCGGCCGTCAAGACCGACAGCTGCCTGGTGAACCACATCGTCACCGAACTGCGTATTCAGTGCCTGGCCTCGGCCCTGCCTGAATTCCTGACCGTCGACCTGGCCAACCTGACCAAGGGCCAGGCCCTGCACGTGAGCGACCTGAAGCTCGCCGATGGCATCACCGTCGTGACGCAAGGCAGGCCGAATCCCGTGATCGTGTCGACCTCGGTGCAAGCCGCCGAAGAAGAAGTGGTCGTCGTCGCGCCGGTGGCGGTCGCGGCTCCCGCGGGCAAGGCTCGCAAGGCCGAAAAGATTAACAACAAGAAATAGGTCCTTCTTCGGAGGGTCTGCGAGCCCCGCTTTGGCGGGGCTTTTTTTTGCCTGGCGCCCCGGATAATCTGCGACACCATGATTCGATTGCTTGTTGGCCTGGGCAACCCCGGCCCTGAATACGAAGCCACCAACCACAACGCCGGGTTCTGGTGGATCGATGCGGTGGCACGTGAACTGAAGGCCACGTTGCAGCCCGAACGCAGCTACTTCGGCCTGGCAGCGCGTGTGAACCGCCCGGGTGATCAAGGCCCGTTGTGGCTGCTGGAGCCGCAGACCTACATGAACCTCTCGGGCAAGTCGGTGGCCGCGCTGGCGCGCTTCTTCAAGATCGCGCCCGAAGAGATTCTGGTGGCCCACGACGAGCTCGATCTCTTGCCGGGCCAAGTGAAGATCAAGCGCGGCGGTGGCCACGCCGGCCACAACGGCCTGCGTGACATCCATGCCCAACTCGGCTCACCCGACTACTGGCGCCTGCGCATCGGCATCGGCCACCCCGGCGTGAAGGCCGAGGTGGTGGACTACGTGCTGCGCAAGCCGATGCCCGCGCACCGCGACGCCATCCACGACAGCATTGCCAAGACGCTGCCGGCGCTAGACCTCATCTTGGTCGCCGACATGGAACGCGCCATGATGAAGATCAACGCCAAACCGCCCCGGCCCAAGCCGCCGCGGCCAGAGGGTTTGGCGACGGAGCCCAAGGCATGAGAGCCCTGGCTGCGCTGGCCGTGTGCCTGGTGTGCGCTTCCACGGGTGTTCAGGCGCAAACCGTCTACCGCTGCGGGCCCGACGGTCGGGCGTATTCGCAAACACCGTGCCCACAAGGCCGCGCCGTGAATGTGAGCGATGAGCGCAGCACCGAACAGCGCAGCGCCGCCGAGGCGCGTGTGCGCGAAGACCAAACACGTGGCGACGCGCTGGAGCGCGAGCGACTGGACCGGGAAGCCGGCAAACCCGCCGCTGCCAGCAAGATCGACGGGCGCCCGGCGCCGCCGGAACCCGCCACGCCGGCATCCAAGCCCTCGAAAAAGAAGAAGCCCAAGGCCAACAAGGCTGCACGCGACGACTTCAAGGCCGTCGCTCCAGTCAAAAAAACGAAGAACCGCTAAACCGCGGCCGCTTGCAGCCGGCGGTACTTCGCCCACAGGCTTTCATTCGACTCCACATGCTCAGGGTCAACCGGGATGCAATTCACCGGGCACACCTGCACACACTGC
>JACMKW010000002.1 GCA_014379885.1 Rhizobacter sp. | reverse complement strand
TCGGTGCCAACGCCGTGCTCGCGCTGCGGCCCACCAAAGAAGGCAACACCATCGTGGTGGCAGTGAAGAACCTTACCTTTCCTGACCGCGACATGCTTGCTGCCCGTGCCGAAAACATTGAAACTCGCTTCGCCCTGCCGGCGCGCAAGTGGTTGCGAATGATTCGTGCGCTGCCGCAGCCTGACGAGCAAACTGCTGAGCCATCCGTCAACGCCCCATGACCACTGCCTCTTCGCAAGCCAAACCGTCCAAGCCCGCCCGCGCTTCCAGCCCGCACCCGGCGGGCCGGCTCGAATGGCGGCGCCTGCTGCGCTGGCTGCTTGAAGACGGCATCATCAGCTCGGCCAACCACGAGCAGACGGCGCACCGCTTCGCCGCCGGCGACAGCATCCAGCACCCGCTGGTGCGCCTGGCCAATGCCGAGCTGATGAATGCCAAGAACGGCAAACCGCTCGACATAGAAATGCTCACCGAGTGGCTTGCCGGGCATTGCGGCATGCCCTACCTGCGCATCGACCCGTTGAAGGTCGACGTGGGTCGTGTGGCTGACGTCATGTCCATCACCTATGCCGAGCGGCGCCGTGCGCTGCCGCTGCAGTTTGGGGTGAACGACGTGACGGTCGCCACCAGCGAACCCTTCGACCTGGGCTGGTTGCCCGAGATCGAGGCGCACACTCGCAAGACACTCAAGCTGGTGCTGGCCAACCCGATCGACGTGGCCCGCTTCACCACCGAGTTCTACACACTGCAGCGCTCGGTGCGCAACGCCATCAAGACCGGCGAGATGACGGCCACGGCAAGTTTCGAGCAGCTGGTGGAACTGGGCCGCAGCAACAAGCAGCTCGACGCCAACGACCAGGGCGTGGTGCAGGTGGTCGACTGGCTGTGGCAATACGCTTTCGATCAGCGCGCCAGTGACATCCACCTCGAGCCGCGGCGGGATCTCTCCGTGATCCGCTTTCGCATTGACGGGGTGATGCACACCGTCTACCAGGTGCCGCCGGGTGTGATGAACGCGATGATCGCGCGCATCAAGCTGTTGGGCCGCATGGACGTGGTGGAGAAGCGCCGCCCGCTCGATGGCCGCATCAAGACGCGCAACCCGCAGGGCGATGAAGTTGAAATGCGTCTGTCGACGCTGCCCACCGCGTTTGGCGAAAAGATGGTGATGCGCATCTTCGACCCCGACACCACCGTCAAGCAGCTCGATGCGCTGGGCTTTGGCAGCCACGATGCGAAACGCTGGGAGTCGCTGGTGTCGCGCGCGCACGGCATCATTCTCGTGACCGGCCCCACCGGCTCGGGCAAGACCACCACGCTCTACTCCACGCTGCGCCGCCTGGCCACCGACGAGGTGAACGTCTGCACCATCGAAGACCCGATCGAAATGATCCAGCCGGCCTTCAACCAGACGCAGGTGCAACCAGCACTCGACCTGAACTTCGCCGAAGGCCTGCGTGCGCTGATGCGCCAGGATCCAGACATCATCATGGTGGGCGAGATCCGCGATCTTGAAACCGCCGAGATGGCGATCCAGGCCGCGCTCACCGGACACTTGGTGTTCAGCACCTTGCATACCAACGACGCGGCCTCGGCCATCACACGTTTGTCTGACCTCGGTGTGCCGCCCTACCTCATCAGCGCCACCGTGATCGGTGTGCTCGCGCAGCGCCTGGTGCGCACACTGTGTGCAAGCTGCAAACAGCCCGATGAAGTGACCACCGCCGAGACCATCGACGAAGTGATCAAGCCTTGGCGCATCAACGGCAAGGTCGCACCCTACAAGGCGGTGGGCTGCCTCGAATGCCGCATGACGGGCTACCGCGGCCGTGCCGGCCTGTACGAGTTGCTGAGCGTGAGCGATGCGGCCGGCGCGTGCATCCACCCCGTGCCCGACATCTCCAAGCTGCGCAAGCAGTCGTTGAGCGAAGGCCTGCGCCCGCTGCGCCTGGCCGGTGCGATGAAGGTGGCCGAAGGCCTGACGACGGTTGAAGAGGTGCTGCGCGCCACACCCGCGTGGGACGTATGAACCTCGCCTGAACGGTGCCTCTCCCTCGGCGCGGTACGTGTAAACCACACACGTTATTCCAGGTGTTGCTGCCTAGAATCGGGCGGGTTAAACGTCAAGCAACATGAGGAGCAACGCCTTGAAAATCAAGAGCGAAAAAGATTTCTGGTCTGGAATCATGTTCACGGTGGTCGGCATCGTGTTTGCCGTGGGGGCCACCAACTACAGCATGGGTTCGGGCGCACGGCCGGGGCCGGGGTACTTCCCGCTGCTGCTCAGCGTCATCCTGGCCATCCTCGGGGCGGTGGTGTTGTTCAAGTCGCTGACCATCGAAACCGAAGGTGGCGACCGCATCGGCCAGTTTGCATGGCGGCCGTTGCTGGTCATCGTCGGAGCGATCGCCGTTTTTGGCGCCATGTTGCCGCGCCTGGGCCTGTTCATCTCGGTACCGGTGTTGATCGTCATCGTCAGCTTTGCCGGTGATGAATTCAAATGGCGCGGCGTGCTCATCGCGGCGGCTTCGCTGACCGTGTTTTCGTGGCTGATCTTTGTGGCTGGGCTGAAGCTCACCATTCCGTTGTGGCCTCTCTTTCTCGCCAAGTAAGCCGGCCCCTCAGCAAAACACAAGGTTGAACCATGGAATTGCTCAGTAATCTGGCGTTGGGTTTCAGTGTCGCGTTCACGCTCCAGAATCTCTTGTATGCCTTCGCGGGCTGTGTGCTGGGCACGCTGATCGGTGTGTTGCCGGGCCTGGGGCCGGTGGCCACCATCGCGATGCTGCTGCCCTCCATCTACGGGCTCGATGCAACGCCTGCACTCATCATGCTGGCCGGCATCTACTACGGTGCGCAGTATGGTGGCTCCACCACGGCGATTCTGATCAACGTACCGGGTGAGTCGTCGTCGGTGGTAACCGCGATCGACGGCTACCAGATGGCGCGCCAGGGCCGTGCAGGTGCTGCGCTCGCAGCCGCGGGCCTGGGCTCGTTCTTTGCCGGTTGTGTGGGCACCATCATCATTGCGGCCTTTGCGCCGCCACTCACCGAGCTGGCCTTCAAGTTCGGACCGCAAGAGTACTTCTCGCTCATGGTGCTGGGCCTGATCGGCGCCGTGGTGCTGGCCTCGGGCTCGCTGCTCAAGGCCATCTCGATGATCATCCTCGGCCTCACGCTGGCACAGATCAACACCGACGTGATTTCGGGCACCGCACGCTACAGCTTCGACATTCCCGAGCTCACCGACGGCATCGGCTTCGTGGTGATTGCCATGGGCGTGTTCGGTTTCGGCGAAATCATCGCCAACCTGGGCCAACCCGCCGAGCACCGCGAGGTGTTCACCAAAGAGGTGAAGGGCTTGTGGCCCACCAAACAAGACTTCAAGCAGGCCTGGCCTGCGGTCGTTCGCGGCACCGCCCTCGGCTCCTTGCTGGGGGTGTTGCCGGGTGGTGGTGCACTGCTGTCGTCGTTCGCGGCCTACACACTGGAGAAGAAGTTGGCGGGTGCCAGCGGCAAGTTCGGCAAGGGCGACATCCGTGGTGTGGCCGGCCCCGAGGCGGCCAACAACGCGGGTGCGCAAACCTCGTTCATCCCAATGCTGACGCTGGGCATTCCGCCCAATGCCGTGATGGCGCTGATGGTGGGCGCCATGACGATCAAGGGCATTCAGCCGGGTCCGCAGGTCATGTCCAGCAACCCGCAGCTCTTCTGGGGCCTGATCGCCTCGATGTGGGTGGGTAACGCGATGCTCGTCATCTTGAACCTGCCGCTGATCGGCATCTGGATCAAGCTGCTCACCGTGCCCTATCGCTATCTCTTCCCGGCCATCACATTGTTTTGCTGCATTGGCGTGTACACGCTCAACAACAACGCCTTCGACGTTTACATGACGGCGGTGTTCGCAGTGATCGGCTACCTCTTCTACAAGCTGGGCTGCGAAGGCGCGCCCTTGCTGCTGGGTTTCATCCTGGGGCCCATGATGGAAGAGAACCTGCGCGGCGCGCTGCTTCTCTCGCGTGGTGACTGGAGCACCTTCATGGTTCGCCCGCTTTCTGCCGGCCTGTTGATCGCCGCGGCGCTGATGGTGGTGATCGTGATGCTGCCCTCGGTCAAGAAGAAGCGCGAAGTGGCTTTTGTGGAGGAGTGAGCCCCCAGTCGCTTCGCTGCCGCCTTGCAGGCCGCGCTGAGCCAGAGGCTCAGCTCCTCGCCAGGCACAAACAGTCCATAGGGACTGCTTGTGTCCGGGCTCGGCCCCCAAGGGGCGCCGCCTGGCAGCCCGGCAGAGCCGGTTCCGCGGGCGTTGCTCGAAGGGTGCTTCGCTGCGCTCGCACACCTCCATCCGCTCAGCCTGAGGTATCGAAGGCCCGCTCTGTCTGTCGTATGCGCAGAAGACGCTCCGGTGCCAAACTTGCTACGGTGCTCCGCCACGATTATTCGACGCACAGGAGCTTTGCATGACACACGCCTTCGACTGGACTGCCGGCTACCCTACCCAGCGCCTTCCCATCTTCGGGCGCAACGTCGTTTCCACCTCGCACCCACTGGCTGCGCAGGCTGGCCTGCGCATGCTGCAGAAGGGCGGCAATGCGGTCGATGCAGCGATTGCCGCTGCCGCCGCGATCACCCTCACCGAACCGGTGAGCAACGGCCTGGGGTCGGACGCGTTCTGCATTCTCTGGGACGGCAAGGAGTTGCACGGCCTCAATGCATCAGGGCGTGCACCGACCGCGTGGACACCTGAGTACTTCAGGAAGAAGTACGGCGTCGACGCCAAGAACCCGCCGGTACGTGGCTGGGACAGCGTCACCGTGCCCGGCGCCGTGGCAGGCTGGGTCGCCCTGAGCGAGCGTTTTGGCAAGCTGCCATTCGCCGACCTGCTGGAGCCCGCGATCGAGATCGCCGAGCGTGGCTACGCCGTGCCGGTGGTCGTGCAGCAGAAGTGGGCGGCTGCGGCGCCGCTGCTGGCCGAGTTGCCGGGGTATGCCCAGGCGTTTATGCCTCGGGGCCGCGCGCCGAATGTGGGCGAGCTGTTTCGGTTCCAGGACGCGGCACGTTCGCTCAAGCTGATTGCGCAGAGCAAGGGCACGGCGTACTACGGCGGTGAGATCGCACATGCCGCGGCGCGGCATGCACGCGAGCATGGCGGCGCCGTTACGGTGGAAGACTTCGCCGCGTACAAGCCGGAGTGGGTCACCCCCTTGGGCAAGAACTACAGTGGGCACACCTTGCACGAGATCCCGCCCAACGGGCAGGGCATCGCGGCGTTGATCGCGCTCGGCATCCTCTCCAACTTTGACTTGGCGTCGATGAAGGTCGATGGTGTGGACTCGCAACACCTGCAGATCGAGGCCATGAAGCTCGCCTTCGCCGACGTGTACCGCTTCGTGGCCGAACCATCCAGCATGGAAGTCACGCCCGAGCAGATGCTTGACAACGCCTACCTCGCGTCACGCGCCAAGCTGATCGACATGAAGCGTGCGCAAGACTTCGGCGCCGGCAACCCGGTGAAGGGCGGCACCATCTACCTCAGCACCGCCGACGAGAGCGGCATGATGGTCAGCTTCATCCAGAGCAACTACATGGGCTTCGGCTCAGGCGTGGTGGTGCCGGGTTATGGCATCTCGATGCAAAACCGCGGCCACGCGTTCAGCCTCGATGCGACCAGCCCCAACGTGGTGGCACCGGGCAAGCGGCCCTTCCACACCATCATCCCGGCCTTCCTCACCCAACACGGAAAGCCGGTCATGAGCTACGGCGTGATGGGCGCCAACATGCAGCCGCAAGGCCACATGCAGACCCTCGTGCGCATGCTCGACTACAAGCAGAACCCGCAAGCCGCCTGCGATGCGCCGCGCTGGCGCTACAACCAGGGGCTGGAGATCAACGTCGAGAGTGCGATGAACCCCGCCACGGTGCAAGGCTTGGCCGAACGCGGCCACGTGATGGAAGTGATCCAGGACTCGTACCAGGATTTCGGTGCTGGCCAGTTCATCTGGCGCTTGGGCGACCCCTCGGTGGAAGGCTACGTGGCCGCCAGCGACCCGCGGCGCGACGGGCAAGCCGTGGCGTTTTGACAGTGCGTTGACGCGGCTGCTCTTGCAGTCCAGCCTGGGGAAAACCCCTCCCCTCTTGCGGCTGAACCGGCGTGCATTCAGGGCACGTTAAGCCAAAAAAGTCCGCAAAAGGCGCAGAATCGGACGCGCGTGCAATAACACGTTCGTGCATTTCTGGCCTAAGCCTGCTCGTGGGAGCTGCCCAAAGCCAGTTGTGCGCTGAGTCACCTGCCAGAGCAGGTGGAGAGTTCAGCAATCACAACAACGTTGCATAGCAACGAGGAGACAACAATGTACTTATCCCCCCAGGGGGCTGCCTTGCGGCGGCTCCGTGCCTCCCTTTTCACGCTCGGCCTTGGCCTGAGCGTGTTCGCCGGCAGCGCCCATGCCGATGTCGTCTTGCAGCAGAGCTTTGCCAGTGG